>JAZKSG010000011.1:0-31492 GCA_036626215.1 Thermoplasmatota archaeon | reverse complement strand
TTTAGCAGAGAGTTTATAATAAAAAAAAGAAATAAATAGGTTGTATTCTAACTCTAAAACCTAGTTTTTTTATAACTTTTTCTTCCGTCGTAGAAATATTACTAAAGCCATTGCTATAGTTACTATCAATATTTCAAAACCAGGTATTCCCTTGTCTGAAGTGTCTCCATTATCTGTACTATCTCCGCCTCCGGAATACCATGGGGCATGTTCGGATGGTGCATAATCGCCCCACCATTCGTTAGAGTCACTTACAGTTTCAGCTGAATAACCCCATAATTCATATGAGGCATCAGGATTGTCTAATTCAAAAGTAGCTGTGAAAGTATTGCCTGATACTGGATTTTCAAGTTGGTAAGAAAAAATTCCTGATGGCGTGTTTCCACCAACTGTTCCGTTTTTGTTTGAGTAGTGAGCATAGTAATCGCTATTATCGTTTTTTAGATACATCCAATATTCTATGTTTTCAGAGTTTTCAATTTCTCCGTTAACTTTCATAGTTAAGGTTGTCTCGTTTCCATTAGTTGATTGCGAAACATCGGTTATATCTATATTGGGTTTTTCTCCTGAATATTTATCCCAGGACCATCCTCCATTTGTTTCTTTATAATGCCATACGTCGCCGGTATCATCGTTTATTGCGGCTACTGTTCCACTGATTGTTAATATACAAACAACTGCTCCTATCACCAAAATAGTTCTCCTTATCCTATTCATATTCTATACTCCACTTAGTTTTCATACGTAACAAAACTAAATGTATAAATCTTGTTATAGGAAACAAAACAATAATTTTTCTAATATCAGGAAAAATAAGCTAACTTCTCTTTTTTTTAAAATTTTAATGAAAAAACGGTAACTTTTTGAAATACTGGCCAATACTATTGTTCTGATAAAATATGAAGATTGATCCATGGAGCTCTTCAACCTATCAGGATTATACAAAACTTAGAGACGAGTTTGGAATAGAGGAATTTAAACCAGAGTTCTTAGAAAAACTGCCGGATACACATAAACTGTTTCGGAGAGGCGTAATAATAGGACATAGAGATTTTGGAAGAATACATAGGGCCATACAAGAAGAAAAAAAATGGACAGTACTAACCGGGCTTATGCCATCTGGTCGTATGCATCTAGGTCACAAAATGGTGATAGATGAAGTGATATATTATCAGCGGCTTGGTGCAGAAATCGCTATAGCAGTAGCAGATATAGAGGCATATGCTACCCGTGGTTATACTCTTGAAGAAACCAGGGAGTTTGCTTTGAATGAATATATACCTAACTATATAGCATTGGGTTTAAAACCGGATAGATGCCGTATTTATTTTCAGTCAGAAAACCAGGATGTAAAAGATCTTGGTTATCTTCTTGGTAAAAAAATAAATTGGTCTCAAATGCAGGCTACCTATGGTTTTGAAGACTCAACCAATATGACCCATATTTTTTCACCTTTAATCCAGACAGGGGATATACTACATGTTCAACTTGAAAAACATGATGGAGTTAAACCTACGTTGGTTCCAGTGGGTGTAGATCAGGATCCTCATCTCCGTCTCTGTAGAGACATAGCTAAGGCACATCGTCTGTTTAATGTCATGGAAACTAAAGATGGAAAAATAGGTGTGTTTGTTAAAGTTGATGAAAACGTTGAAGAGTTGTTAGACGCTGCAGAAAAAACTCTACAAGAGATAGGGTATAAAGAGTTAAAACGGATCACTAAATACAAAGCGATATATCTAAAAAATGCTTCGATAAAAGACGTAAAATGGATTGATGAAAAACTTGCTTTTTTAGAAAGAAAGCAGTTTGAAAGCTATGGTTTTATTCCTCCATCAGCTACATTCCATCGTTTTATGACTGGTCTCACTGGTGAAAAAATGTCTTCAAGTAAACCTGAGACAGCTATCTTTCTTTCTGATAGCGGCGGGGAAGTAAAAGAAAAAATTATGCAGGCTAAAACAGGTGGAGCGGTAAGTCTTCAAGAACATAAAAAACATGGTGGGAGACCAGATGAATGTGTGATATATGAACTATTTTTGTATCATCTTTTAGAGGATGACGAAAAACTTGCGGAGATTTACAAAGAGTGTACAAATGGAAATCAGACTTGTGGTATGTGTAAAAAGAAAGCCGTCAAGTTGATACAAAAATTTTTACAAGATCTACGGAAAAAAAGAGAAAAAGCTAAAAAAAATGTTGACAGATATCTAAAATAAACCTCTGTTTTTTTATCCGTATGATTTGTAGAGTCCGTCTTCTTTGGCTATCTCTTCGAATTTACTATCAATCTTTTTTTGTTTATCTGGCATATTTGTTTTAACATCTGTATATGTTTCCTCAGAAGAGGATGCTTCTCCTTTTATAGGCATTCGTAAACCAAGATCTTTTTTGCCTTTAACAGCTTCTTTGAGGATTTTATCTGGTTTAACGCCTTTTTTCAAGTTTTTTAGGACTTTTTGGAAATCGCCTTGTACTATTCCGAAGTCTCCTGAATATTTACTTATTTCGTTTTCAACGTGTTCATCTACTTTTTTAGCGATTTTTCCACCTATACCTTTTCTCTGGAAAGGATTTTTCTGGTATTCTTTTAACAGGTATATACCGGTTTTTGGGTTCAAAATGTAGTAATCGTTGGATAGATGTCTGTGATCTTTACCGAATACTGCCTTCCACCCTTTGGGATGTTTTTTTCCGTCTTTTATTATGTCGTTGAGTATTTCTTTTCGGTTTTTGATTTTTACCATAATCTGCCGGGTTTTACTGTATTCATGTTATAAAATAGTTATGATTAAATAAGTGAGATGTGATTAACTTGTTTTATCTTAGAAAGTGTTTGAATTATTGATGTAAAGGAGTATTTTTAAAGATGCTTGTGAAAGAGATAATGACCAGAAACATTATAAAAATCAACTATGAAAAATCTGTATATGAAGCATGTCAACTTTACAGAAAATATAGAATTGGTTGTCTTTTAGTGGAAAATGAAGAAGAGAGAGTTATTGGTATTCTCACCGAACGAGATATAATAGAGAGAACCATCTGTGAGGATTTAAATCCAAAAGAGACTATAGTGGAGAAGGTGATGTCTACAGATTTAAAGACTATCCATGTCCTTGATAAACTTGAGGAAGCTCTTAAAAAAATGTCTGAGTTTGGTATAAAAAAACTACCTGTAGTGAAGAATAATCAGATAGTGGGGATAGTAACTATTACTGATGTTTCAAAGTCTAAACCTGAGTTAACAAAAAGATTTATGGATTCCTGGGTTAAATCGTCTTGGAGAGATTAGCTCTCTGTCTAGACTACATTAACCCAGATGATTGGTATTTCTTTAGGAACCCTCTTAGATTTTTTCTTTGTTTTTTCTTTTTTATTCATTTTTATCACAGAAATAAATGTTTTTTTATTGATTGAGTTGTTAATCTTTATGCAGCTATCTGTGATGCAAGATGACGTGCTCTGTTTCCTACGACGGATACTTTTACAGCGAACTGCATGATTTTTGCTTCTTCTTTGCTGGATACTTGGCCAACGATTTTCATATATTCTATCACTCCTCGCTATACCTGTTTGTTACTTCAGTTTAAAAGGCGTTGTTGTACAACTATTATCAACCTTCTTTACAGTAGTTATCCGAATTTTTGATAACATAAAAAAATATGTAAAAAAACAGGTTTTTTTATTCTCCAAAGATGTTTTCTATCATCCATTCTGGATCAAAAGCTATCTGATCTTCATATCCCTGTCCAACACCTATATATAGAAGAGGCTTACCAATGGTGTAAGCTACTGATAAAGCACCTCCTCCTTTTGCATCAGTGTCGACTTTGGTGAGTATTACTCCATCTATCCCTACTATTTCGTTAAAACGCTTAGCCTGCTCCACGGCATCATTACCTGACAAAGCGTCTCCAACGAACAGGATGAGATCTGGTTTAGCTACTCTTTTAATCTTAGCCATTTCATCCATCAAATTAGAATCAGTTTGTATACGGCCGGCAGTGTCTAGCAACACTATGTCTTTATGTTTTGCTTCAGCGTGTTCTATAGCGTCGTAGGCGACGGCAGCTGGATCAGCACCAGGCCCATGTTTAACAAGTTTTACACCTACTTCTTCAGCATGTACACCGAGTTGTTCAATAGCACCAGCTCGGAAGGTATCTCCAGCGGCCATAACACTAGAATAACCTTTTTTCTTCAGCATTGTAGCCATTTTAGCGATAGACAAAGTTTTACCACTACCGTTTACACCAACAAACATTATCACTATAGGTTTATCATGTTCTTCGATAAACTCTTCTAAGTCAAACTCGTTGGTCTTCAAAACGTTGGCTATAGCATCTTTCAAAACTTTTTCAACGATTTCACCTATATTACGGCGGCTTACTGAGATGTTTTTCAATTCTTCTTTTATATCTGCTTTAATAGATTCTATAACAGAATAGGCGACATCTGCCTCAAGTAAACCAATTTCAAGCTCCCAGAGAAGATCTTCAAGTTTTTCCTCGCTGATCCCCCGAGATTTTTTCTTATCGGTTTCAATAGATTTTTCGATACTTCGACGGGTTTGTAATGTATGCTCTAACTCTGATTCCACGCTTTCTTCAATCTGCTTGTCAAATTCTTGTTCTCTTTTCTTTTTGTCTCTCTCTCGTCTCTTCTTTCTTTCCTTTTTATCTTCTTTCTCCTCAGGTTTTTCTTGTGGTTTTTGTTCTTTTTCTTCCTTTTTCTCTTTTTTGGGTTTTTCAGAGACAGTTTTAGATTCTTCTTTCTGTTTTTCTTTTTCTAACTCGTTTTCTATTTCTGCTTCTAATTCATCTTCAAATTTTTTGAGGTTGTTTTTTAGAAATTTAAACATTTTTTATTTTATCCCTGCTGTTGTTGCATATAAAGCTGCTGGGCTTTATTCTGTAGTTCAGATGCCTCAGACTCCAGTTTTTCTAACATATCTGATACCTGTTCTTTTCTGTCGTCGAGGGCATCAATTGTTTCATCTATTTTGGTTACAGCGTCCTCTGTTTTTTTCTGAGTTACAACTCCACTACCTATATCAAAAAGTACATTGGAAGTATGTTTTGGGCTAACGTCGACATTGATAAAAGTTCTACCGCCTATAGGTATAAGCATCTCTGTTTCATCGTCTAACTCACTCATTTTTTCTAGAGTGATTTTTGATTTTTTGTAGTCGTTAATAGCTGATTGGATAAGTTCAGACTGCTCTTCTAACTTTTCAATCTGTTGTTTGTACTGTTGTAATCTTGCCATATAATTTGAAAGTTCTTCATTTTCTGCCATAATTATAGTTCTCCTAAATAAATCGTTCTTTTTTTCTTAAAACAAGAAGGTGTTATTAATTTTTCCTTAAAAAAAATTGTGCTGATTTATATGTTTTTTTACAAAAGATAGGCAACCATTTTTAATAATAGGAAACATATAACGTTTTTTCTGTGGTGCTGGAGAGTAACAATCAAAAAATGGTTAAAAAACCTCGATGTAAAACAGGTATAAAAAATCTTGATGCCGAATTACATGGAGGTATACCTATTGGAAACACCGTATTGGTATCAGGTGCCAGCGGTGTAGGTAAAACGACTTTCAGTATGCAGTTTTTAACCAATGGGGTAAGGGAGAACGAAAAAGGGGTTTTTTTTACTTCCTCGGAATCTGTAGATATGTTAAAAAAACATCAAAATGGTTTTGATTATTTTGATCCAAAAATGGTAAAATCTGGTCAACTAACTATCCTTGACATATGGAATATTAGTGATCGATTAGGTTTAAACCCCTTGCGTTATACCGCTGAGGAGGCATACGTACTTTTTGAGGTAATCAGGGATATTGTAAAAGAGATAGGTGCAAAAAGATTAGTGATAGATTCGATGACATCTCTATGTTATCGTCTTCCATCTGTAGAGATGATACGTGATTTTATATTTACTCTTGGCTCACATCTATCAGCTATGAGATGTACCACTGTTTTGACATCTGAAATTCCTCCTATGAAATACAGGTTTTCGCAAAATGATGTCGAGGAATTCATATCAGATGGAATAATTTTTATGGGTGACAAAGAAAGAGGTGGTGATTTAATCCGGACTCTTCAGATTATAAAGATGAGAGGGATTGCCCATGGTCGAAACAAGTATATGTTAAATATTTCCGCGCAAAATGGTATAGAATTAGCTCCTCTATTCAAATCTAGCCTCTAAAAAAAAGTTTATAACAATATTTTTTTTCTACATTTCTTCTATAATCCTACCAGCTATCTCTTTGTATTCTCGGGATAGTTTTTCAGCAGTTTCAGAGTTCTTCGACTCAGAATATATCCTAATTATAGGTTCAGTGCCACTCGGCCGTATCAATGTCCATCCTTCTTTAAAATAAATTTTTATTCCATCTGTTCTGTCTATCTTCAAAATATCTGGGCTGTCAACTATCTCTACCAATTTTTTCATAATTCTCTCTTTTTTATTGTTTGAACAAGGTATTTTTGTTTTATACATCTCATATTTCGGTATTTCTTCTACCAACTCAGAAAGGGTTTTTTCTTTTTCTGCCATTATCTCTAAGATTTTGGCTATAGCCATAGCTGAATCACGGCTGTATTGCATGTCTGGAAATATTAATCCTCCGTTTTCTTCTCCTCCAAATACTGCGTTTTCTTCAGCCATTACTTTAGCTACAGTAGGAGAACCCACCAGGGTACGGATTACTTTTCCACCACATGATTTGACTACATCGTCAAAACAACTAGAAGTTGTTATAGGTGTAACCACTTTGTCATCTTTTTTAACTATGTATTTTGCAGCTATAGACAGTGTTTTATCTCCCCATATATAGTTGCCTTTTTCGTCTACAAAAATTGCTCTATCTGCATCTCCATCTTGCGCTACTCCAAAATCAGGATTTATTTTTTTAACCGTTTTTATTAAACCATCAAGGTTTTCAGGGGTGGGTTCAGATTTTCTACCTGGGAAACGCCCATCTAATTTACAGTTTAGTAGATCTATTTTGCATCCTAGTTTTTCTAACAATTTTGGAGTTGCAATGCTTCCAGCGCCATTTCCACAATCTAAAACTACATGAAAATTTTGTTTTTTTATAAACTTTACATTTATTTGTTTAAGAATTCCTTCTAAATAAAAATCAACGGTGTCTTCTACTTTTTCTATTTTTCCTATTTTTTCCCAGTCTACTAACGAGTATTCCCGATTGAAATAAATCTGTTCGATTTCCTCTTCTATATCTTTGGTGAATTCTCTTCCATCAGACGTGACTCCTTTGATTCCGTTGAACTCTGGAGGATTATGAGAAGCTGTTATTATTACACCAGAGTCAAAATCTTTTTTTCTCACATAGAACTGAAGGCAGGGTGTAGGTACAACCCCTAGATCCGTTACGTTGCAACCAGTCGCGTTTAGCCCTGCTGATAACGCATTTTTTAACATATTGTTGGATAGTCTGGCGTCGGTTCCAATAGCTATTTTTGGTGTTTCAAGTTTATTTTTTAGATAGGTACCCCATGCTTTCCCTATACCTAACGCTAAATCTGTATTCATATCTTGGTTGACTATACCTCTTATTCCATTGGTTCCAAATAATTTTGTCATAAAAAAAACTCAAAAAACTTTTTTTTATTTTTTAAACTGTTCAACAATCTCCTCTGTTTTATTTTTAAATTTGTTAGCTATTTCATCGGCCTGTTTTTCATCATCAGCTTCAGATGTAACTCTGATAACGGGGCTGGTGTTAGATGCTCTTATCAAAACCCATCCATTTTCAAGGTTAACTCTTACTCCATCCATCGTGTTGAGATCATCATATTCTTCTTTTAGTTCTTCTATAAGTTTATCAATAACTTCAAACTTTTTTTGATCAGAACACTCGACTTCAAGTTTTTTAGTTGGATATGTAGGCACCTCTGATAGTAATTCACTTAAACTCTTCTTGGTTTTCTGTATTGTCTCCGCCATTTTTAAGGGTACGACCAATGCATCATCAAACAAAAAATAGTTTGGAAGTATGATATGTCCAGAGGATTCAACACCAAGAACAGCTTTTTCTTTCTTTGCATGTAAAGTCAAAAAAGTATGGCCTACTTGTATTCTTTTCACATGGTAACCGAGTGGCTCCAATTGTTCTGTTAGAGCTTTGGAGCACTCTACATTGGCGATTATATTCTTTCTCTTGTTTTCTACACCATGTTTACCTATTATGATTCCTGTTTCATCAGATGAAAGTATATGTCCTTCGTCATCGACGATAACTGAACGGTCTCCATCTCCATCAAAAGCTACACCAAAATCACAACTTTCCTTTTTAACCATCTCCACTAATTTAGACAAATTTTTTGGTTTGGGGTCTGCAGGTCTTGCAGAAAGAGAAGGGTCAGCTTCACAAAAAACAGGTATAGTTTTAAGACCTACTTTTTTAAAAACTTCTGGAGCAGAAAGACTCATACTTCCTCCGCCGCAGTCTACAGCTACCTTTACCTCTTTTTTGAAATCAAAGTTTTGTTTAAAAAAGTCTACATAATCGTCTTTAGGATTTACAACTTGAACTTCTCCAGTTTTCTGCCAGTTTTCCTCTTTGAATTCATCGTTGAGAGTTATATCTCTTATCTGTTTTAATTTTTCCTCGGGGAGACCTACTCCGTCTCCATAATAAAATTTTATTCCATTCCATTCAGCTGGTAGATGGCTAGCCGTAACAAAAGCAATCAAATCTTTTTTCATCTTCCAGCCTTTTAGAAGAGTTTGACCAAAAGAAGTAGTTCCAGTATATGTGACATTTACTCCGCTTGCTGCTACACCTGATATGAACGCATAAACGAGAGGTATACTTGATTTACGGATATCGTTTCCTACGGCCATACAGTTGCCGTCTATGTTTCTTTTTAGAAAACATCCTGCAGATAGCCCTATTTTGTAGAAAATCTCAGGTGTAATGTCTTCTCCGTATTTTCCTCTTATATCATATGCTCTAAAGATATACTTTGAAATATTTGATGTCATCAGAACAGTTGAAATACTATAACATTATAAAAACATGATTGAAAAAAAGAAAAAATATTTTTTTGGTTATTTTTTTTACTCTGCTTTTATAACGTTTCCAATTTGTTTATCAGGATAACCCTCTGGGATGGGTTGATTCCAAACAGCTTCATTGTTCAAATCACTATTATCTTTAACTTCTTCGTTATCACCTACGACGGTGTTAACTATTTTAGATCCTTCACCTATGCGTGTGTTTTCACCTATAACAGAGTTTTCTATCGTTACATTTTTCTCTATTTTGGAGTTATCATAAACTATAGCTTTGTGTAGCTGGGTTTTTTCCTCAATAGAAATATTGCTACCTAGGCAGCATTTGTGTATATCTCCATGTATCTCGTTGTTTTCACCGGTGAAGTTGTCGATATTCTTCTGGTTTAACAAAAAGTTATGTACTTTTAGATAGCTGTCTATTCTACCGATATCCATCCAGTATCCTTCAAAATCGTATCCATAGAATCGACCCGTGTCCTCAATTATTTTTGGAAAGATTTTTTGTTCCATGGAAATCATTTTACCTGTTTCTATATAGTCTAAAATCTCTGACTCCATCAGATATGCTCCTGCGTTTATGAGATTAGATGGAGCGTCCTCAGGGCGGGGTTTCTCCACGAAACCAGTGATACGTCCATCGTTTTGTACTTCTGTTACGCCGAACTCTGAAACGTTGTCAACAGGCCATAGAGATATTGTAGAAACCGCGTTATTCTTTTTATGAAACTTCAACATTTTTTCTAGATCAAGAGAACAGATAATATCGCTGTTCAAAACAAAAAAACGATCTGTTAGATATTCTTCTGCATATTTTACTGCGCCACCAGTGCCGAGTGGTTTAGGCTCTTCGTTAACGATTACTTCTTTATCTAAATCCTGTTTTTTTAGATATTCTTCTATCTGTTTTTTTCTGTAGTTTACCGCTAAAACTACTTTATCTACTTTATCTGGTAGTTTATCTATGATATAGGATATCATAGGCTTGTTTAATATAGGCAGTAATGGTTTAGCACGACTATAGGTGAGTGGTCTTAGTCGGGTACCAAAGCCTCCTGCAAGTATTATTGCTTCCATAATTTAATCAGAACTCCCCTAATTTTCTTAAAAATAATCAGTTTTAATCATATTTATAAATTTTACTAAATAACAAAAAAATAAAAACCCTTATAAAAAAACAGAAAGACTTATAAATCATAAAATTTTATGTTTCAGATGGTGGAATATAGGCATATGCCTTCTAAAACAGATAAAAATGTAAGTAGAATGTTTATTCATGACGAAACGATGATAACTTCTGATGAGGAGTTGGCTTTACACATCTACCATCGTTTCAACATATGCAGCGAAACGTTAGAAGAAATGCCTGCGTTTAAAGATCATCTAGGATGTTTTTTCAACAAAAGTAAAGAAAAATAGTATTTCCTTATCTACTTACAAATATATCAATTTTTTTACGAAATACATATAAAACGGGATTATATTTCTCGAGATAGGGTGGTTTTTTATGGACAATATAAAACGGCTTTATTCCGATAGGGCCAGCAAAATGAAAAAATCGGTTATAAGAGAACTTTTAAAAGTCACTCAAGAACCAGAAATTATTTCATTCGCTGGAGGTCTTCCAAACCCTAAAACATTTCCTGTTGATGATTTAAGAAATATAGTTGATAAAGTATTAGATAAAGAAGGAAAAACTGCTTTACAATATGGTACAACCCAGGGTTTAACCGAGTTAAGAGAATCTGTAGCGGAGAGAGCTCGTAAAGAAGGTATAGATGCTACAGCTGAAGACATAATCATTACTAGTGGTTCTCAACAAGCGTTGGATGCCATAGGTAAAATCTTTCTAAATCCTGGAGATACCGCCCTGGTTGGGTTACCTACTTATCTTGGTGCAGTCAACGCTTTCCGAAGCTATGAGAGCAACCTGGAAGGTATTCCTTTAGATGGTGAAGGAATGAAGATGGATGCTTTGGAAGAAAAAATAAAAGAGCTTCTGAAAGAAGATATCGATCCAAAGTTTATCTACACTGTTCCTACTTTTCAAAACCCTGCTGGTGTGGTTATGCCTGAGTCTCGTCGTAAAAAAATGATAGATATCGCTAATGAATATGACTTAGTTATAGTTGAGGATGACCCATATGGACATCTTCGATATGATGTAGATCCTGTTAAACCTATAAAGGCATTTGACGACGAAGGAAGAGTCATATATATCTCGACTTTCTCAAAAATGTTAGCTCCAGGTTTTAGATTGGCTTGGACGGTTGCTTCACCGAAACTAACACGTAAGCTAGTCATCTGTAAACAGGCTTTAGATCTTTGTACCAACACGTTTACTCAGCATATAGCTAATAGATTTATGAGAAGTGGCTCTTTGGATCTCCACATAATGAAGATTTGTGAGATATATAAACCTAAGAGAGACACTATGATAAACGCTATAGAGGAATATTTCCCTGAGGGATACATTTGCCATAAACCTGGAGGAGGCATGTTTGCATGGGTTACTCTACCGTTTGATGGAATCGACACTGAGACGATGTTTCTTGATGCAATAAAAGAAAACGTGGCATATGTGCATGGTAAAGCTTTCCATGTTGACGGCGGTGGAGAAAAATCTATGAGACTGAATTTTTCTTATTCGACAAATGAACAGATCGATGAAGGAGTTAAACGTTTGGCTAGAGTTATAGATAAAAAAATCGGTAAAGAAGAAGCGGTAACCTAAAATTTTATACTTCTTTTTTCTTTTTTTTTTTGATGAGATGTTATGAGGTTTGGAACAAAAATAGTTGTGTTTTTTGTTGTTACAATATGTCTGGTTTTTTTTAGTTTATATAGTTACAACTATTGCAAAGAATTTCTTGATGACAATAAACAAGATATATTTTATTTTGAAAAAATTGTAGACGTAAGAGGTAGTTCAGAGGGTTTCCCGGGTGTAAATATAAGTTTTTCTTGTAACGGCTGGGTTGAAACCAAGTTGTATACTCCGGATGGTGAGGTAGTTGATCATAATTATTTTGTTACAAAAAAGTTAGATGAAGAATTTTTTAAATTAGGAGGTTACAGAGAAAACGTTGAAAAGGGAAGTTATAAGTTTAAAATATTTGATTCTAACTCAGATGTTGTCTCTAGTAAAAACTTGTTTTTTAATGGTTCTAATCTTAGTGTTTTATCCTGTGAAAAACTTTGTTGGAAATATCAACAGAAAGATTATCTGATAGGTTTAAAGATGATGGTAGAAAATAGAGGTTATTTACCTGTTTATCCAGATGATATAGTTTTACAGAGTGGTTCAAATAATCTAAGAGGAGATGTTGTTCCATGTGTTATACAGCCAGGTGAAAAAAAGTGTATATATGGTTTGTTTTGCTGTGAAAATGAAAATTCTGTTGTAACATATAATGCCTCTTTGTTTGGTAGTTCGGATGAGCTAATCGCTTCTACTTCTATCTCGGCTGGAAAAAGATTGGAGATAGATGATAGGTCTTTTGATGGAAACAGTTTTTATGAGAGTTTTTCTGTCCCCTATCCAGATTTTCTTTACAGCTATTTTAAAAGTTTAGATATCCCTGATAACGACGATTATGGTTTATATATTTTTGATCCATATGATGATAGATACATAGAGTTTTTCACCGATGTTTTAACTTCTTCTTTTAAAGTTGATTTTGACTCATTAAGTGATGTAGACAGAGTTAACTATATTGCTTCTTTTGTACAAAGTCTTAGTTATCAAAAAGATCCTGGGGAGATTGATGACCCTCGTTATCCTTTTGAGACTCTGTTTGATGAAAAAGGCGGTATTGGTGATTGTGAAGATAAATCTATTTTAGCAGCTACTCTGCTTGAAGAAACAGGTTTTAATGTTTCACTTCTGAAATTGATTGGTGATGATGAACCGGGTCATATGGCTGTAGGTGTAAATCTAACAGCAGATGCGCTGCCGGATAAAGATTTTTTCCGGGATGGATATTACTATCTGGAGACTACAAGTAATGGTTTAGCTGGCTCTAATATCAACTCTAAAAAATTTGGTTTCGCCCTTGGTGTAGTCCCTCAGAATTTGAGTGAAGGCTATGAAACACATGTTTTTGAGATATCTCAACGACCTCTCTTAAATCATTATTGGAAAAAGGGAAGTGTAACTGGTTTTACTAACACTTCTAAAGGTGATTTTTACAAGGTAAATGTAGTAGTTGAAAACCTTGGTTCTAAAACCGCTGAGAACGTTGTTGTAAAAGCTGCAGTATACTCCAGAAACGAATTTTTAGATCAAAACATAAGTTTGGAAGAAACTGAAGATGAAATAGATTCTTTAAAACCCTATGGCAAAAAAGAGATTACTTTATTGTTAAACATCGAAAAAGATAAAGGAGATTTTTTTACAACAGAGATTTATGTTGATAGCATGTTGGAAGATGTATGCAAAGCTAAGATTAAGAAATGAAAATAATTGGTTCTCATCTCCTCTTTTTAGCAAAAAGTTTTTAAATATTATATCGAGGATAGGTGTAGGGAGTATCTAAAATTTAGTTTTTATGTCGATATTTATAAGTAAAAGTTAGTTTATAGAGTATCTGAGGAGATGGGAACAATATGATAAAAAGAATATTGTTGGTAAGTTTGCTAATAGTTGGTATATCCTTCGGAAGCTTTTTGATATCAGATGCCACATCTACTAACGAAACTAAAATTCTGAATGAAGACGTGAAATTGACTTCTGATGATGTAGAAAAAGGTGATGCCTTTGGTTCAGATGTTGCGATAGATGGAGATTATGCAGTTATAGGTGCTTCATATGATGACGCAAAAGGAGAAGATTCAGGCTCTGCATATATTTTCAAAAAAACAGATTCATCATGGGTTCAACAAACTAAACTTGTTCCAAATGATCTAGATCCACATGACCACTTTGGGTCATCCGTTGATATTGAAGGAGACTATGCTATCGTAGGTGCCGAGGAATATGCCTATGGTATCTCAACAGATCAGCCCGGGTCTGTTTATGTATTTAAACGTAATGATGATACTTGGGTTCAACAAGAAAAGTTACTTGCTTCAGATGGTTCAGATGGAGATAGTTTTGGTTATTCGGTTGATATTGATGGCAACACTTTGTTAATAGGTGCAATTTATGATGATGGCATTGGTGAAAATTCTGGCTCTGCTTATGTATTTAAACGTAATGGTGATACATGGACTCAAGAAGCTAAACTCACTGCTTCTGATAGTAATGCATATGATTTCTTTGGTTGCTCTGTATCTTTACATGATGATACCGCATTAATTGGAGCACATAGCGATAGCTACTATAATTCTGATAGAATAGGTTCAGCATATTTTTTTAGCCGTAATAACGGTATTTGGTCCCAAAAAACCATCACTTCAGATGGAAATAAATATAATGGGTTTGGTAAAGATGTTTCAATTTACGATAATCTAGCTGTTGTAAGATCGGAAAGTCATGCTTGTTTTTTTAGACCAAACGGGTCCTCTTGGATAGAAAAAGATAAAATACGTTCTCCCGGTCATTCTTTTGGACCTGTTTTTATTGAGGAAAACATGATACTGATAAGTTCGGATATTAGAAAAAAAGCATATTTGTATGAATATAATGATAATGATCTGATTAAAAAAGTTACATTGGAACCAACATCTACCATAGAAAAGGACTATTTTGGCTCGTTTGTTTATCTTAATAATGATACCGCATTAATTTCAGCATCTGGTACTTATATTAACCTTATTTCTTGTAATGAGGATATATCTGGTTCAGTATATATTTTTAATATGGATTATGATGGAGATGGTATAGGTGATTCAACAGATAATGATGATGACAATGATGGTTACACAGATACAGAAGAAACAGAAGCAAATACAGATCCTAAAAATGCATCAGATTACCCAATTGCCCCAGATTCACCACAAAATGTTGAAGCAGTAGTCTGGAATGGAACAGTTAATCTCTCATGGGACAGCCCTGATAATGTTGGAAGTTCATCAATTATAAAATATAGTATATATAGATCTACATCTCAAGGCGATGAAATATGGTTTAAAAATGTCACAAATAATTCTTATGTTGACAACGATGTTATTAAAGGAAATAGTTATTTCTATCAGATAACTGCGGTAAACCTGGCTGGTGAAAGTAATAAATCTGAAGAAGTAAATGCAGAACTGACATCTTTAGATGTGAATGGGGAAGATAAAGATACTCCAGGGTTTGAACTAATGCTTGTTATAACTGCAGTAGCAGTTATATTTTATCTCAAGAGAAGAAAAAAAATATAGTAAAAATCAGAGTATATGCTAGAAATTTAAATGAATCGTGCTTTTAATTTTTTAAAAAACAAAAAAAAAATAAATATTTGCTTGACATATGGTTATTGAGGAGAGAGAAATGAAGATAATGAAAATACTGATGGTATTAATATTTCTAAGTAGCCTTTTGTTAGTACAGACTGTTGAAGCTGAAGAAACAATAACAAAAGATTGGGAAGTTACTATCGATATAGATAAAAAAGATTCTGCTTGGGATATTGAATCTACAAAAGAAGGTAATTATATAGTAGTTGGTTCCTCGGAAAAATCTAATTCTGAAATATATGCATGGCTTTTAAAATTGGATAAAAATGGGGAGGAAAAATGGAGAAAAGAATATTCAAATGGTGAAAAAAGTATACTTTTTTCTCTTGTAGACACAAATGATGATAAATTTGTTGCAGCAGGTACTACCAAAAAGGCTAACTCTAATAACGAAGACATTTGGGTTATAAAAATAGATTCAGAAGGAAATCTGATTTGGAATAGAACATTTGGAGGAGAATTATATGATATAATTGATTCCATTCAGGAATGTGATGACGGGGGTTTCATATTAACTGGCTCTTCAAGTAAACTTTCCTCTGATCGTGAAATAATAGATGCAGATATCTTGTTACTAAGGTTAGATGAGAAAGGGGATAAGGTTTGGAGTAGAAAATTTACAGAATTAGATATTTATTCAGGCGATTTTGTTATCCAGACAGATGACAGCGGTTTTTTAATCGTTGGTTATACTAATTCAGAAGATTTATACCTTCTTAAAACTGATAAAGATGGATTTGAGCAATGGAATAAAACTTATGGAGGTACAGGTAATGAGAAAGGGTATTGTGTCAAGAAAACAGAAGATGATGGATTTATTATAGTTGGTGATACAGAGTCTTATACGCCTAAAGATGATTGGGGCGACCTTTGGTTAATAAAAACAGATTCAAATGGTGATGAGAAATGGAATAAAACCTATGGCGGCAAATACTCTGAGGAGGGATACGATTTACAGAAAACCGATAACGGATACCTCATCCTTGGAGAAAAATCATTTAGTGGTTACTGGCTATTAAAAGTCGATAAAAATGGAAATATGTTGTGGAATAAAACCTTTGAGATAGAAGATGATCAGATTTATGAAGAAAAGGCAAAATCAATAGAAAGTACAGAGGATAACTCCTATATTTTATTGGGAAACATTGGAAATCTTAATGAACAAGACATCTGGATGATAAAAACAAGTCTGTCAGATACTGAATCTGGAGATGAGAATTTAGAGAATAACGGCGAAGATGAAAGCGGGACTCCTGGTTTTGAATTTATTCTATTGATAGTGGTTTTAATTACTATTACTCTATTGGTTTACCGTAGGAAGAACTGAAAGGGATTCTTTAGAGTTCAAAAATAAAGTATTTTCTTCTTTGTTAGAGGCTTTTATAGATTACGATTGAAGGAAAAAAGTTTTTAAATATGATGTTACAGATATAGAGATAGTACTAAAAAGATAAGTTGGGTGTAGGTGGACGGCTCACGGTCCAATTAAGTTGGTGCTGAGGAAAGTCCCCTCTCACTCTGGATCAGGAAGCCACATAAGTGGTAGAGGCGAGAGTCTCTGCAGAGACGCAGAAACGACACAGCCCAAAGATAACGCGATGATACAAGGATTAAGTTGTTGAGGTCTCTTTGGGATTTGTTGAAACGTGTCAATCTGCCTCCTGGAGCAAGTCCAAAACGCGGGGATCAGTTATCCAGACTGCTCCTGCAGGTAGGACGCTAAGTAGAATGCCGTTTAAAACAGAAAGGGGCTTACGGCCTACACCCAAAAAAGTATTACAAAAAAAAGAAGCCAAAGTTTTTTTATTGTTTGTCTAACCTGATATCTAAAACACCATTATTATAGGTGGTATCAAATGAATCGGGATCAACTTCACAAGGAAGAGAAAGATATCTATGAAGACGCTTCTTCGTAGGATGATCAATGGTAATACTCATATTGTTAGTGTAAACTAAAAGTTCTACATCCTCCTGTTTATAACCGCTAGGTATATCAACAGTGACAAAAACATGGTTTTCCCCTTCTATTAAATCTGTATTTATCTCGGGTTCCTTTGTCTCAATCTGAAGAGATTCATCTGGAATATTGAACTGATTGATATCCTCATTTTTTCTATTGGCTCTATCAAAACGTATATTGATACTTATTCCCTGCTTCCGTTTTTTATTATTAGATCTCCAATTTTTACGAATAATTCTTTTTACTTTCTCTCTAAAATAAGGATCATCAAACATCTCCTGGATTTTATTTAGCAGCTGCTCTATTTCTTCATCAGAATTTCCATCGTCATTTCCACCTGAAGGATACATAATTCTAAAGATTCTCTCCATAAACAAAATCTTAAAATTTGACTCTATCTCCTCAATGAGAAAAAGGGTTTTTTAGTGTTTTTGTTGCCGCCAATAAATATCTTTAAAAAAGTTTTTTTCTGCTTCATACTCTTTTGTTTCTTCCTTTTTTACCTACAAGATGAATTACACAACTTTTTGGATATAAAACGAGGATGACAACATGATGGATAAGATTCAAGACACATAACGGCAGTTTTTCTTTCAGCGCAAAGTTCTAAAAGTTTATCTAAACCATCTTTGAAACTCTATGTAGTGGTATAAACTTGGTATCCTTGATTTTGATATCAACTACATTAACAATCTCAGCTGATAGTTCATCTGAGAATATGGATTATAGTCTTAAAAGAGGTTTAATGGATGATTCAGTCGATATACCTACGTGGCATAAAAATAAGCAATGGATCTATCAGACTAATATAATATACAACAACCAATTTTTCTTTTGAGGGGAATGTTGACGATTTAACTTTGAAAGTAGAGAAAACATCGGGAATATATAAATTAAAACCAACAAGCAACTGTTAGCAACTGTTTTTTTAACCAGTCGGGTTTTGGCACAGAGCATAAGATTAAAACCAGGAGAAAAAGATATAGAAAGAAAAGGTGTAGAAAAAAATGTGGATATTGTTGCTTTTAGTCGTCATTATCTGTGTACTTATAGCTCTATTTTTCATCACCGTTAAGAGATATAAAAACAAAATTGAAACCTTACAAAAAAAGGGTCTCAATAAAACACAAAAAATGAAGCAACTACGAACTAAGAAAGATCAACATGACGAAGTCATGAATAAACTTAAAAATAAAAACAAAAAATTGAAAACTACTACCAACAATAATGAAAAATTAGTCAAGATAAACCAACAATTTAGAAACCAATTATCTGAATTGGAAGAAAAAAATGAGCTTTTACAAGAAAATAAAAGAAAACTCCAAGAAGACAGAGAAAAACTTAAACAAAAGCTAGAAAAGATAAAGGAGAATTATTCACATCTAAACAAAGAAAATAAAGAACTAAAAAACAGTTTTATAAATAATGAAAAAATCAAATCTTATAAAACAATTATAAAAGAAGCTTTAATCCTCCAAACTTTTTTGAATAATGATACCCAGCATCATATACAAATTTTACATGATTTCTCAGAATTATCTGAAGAAACAATCAAAGAATATCTTGCTCATCTATGTAACCTTAATTTACTTAAACAAGTTGAGGATGATACGTACCAACGTAATTTTTCAATAAAAACTGATGAAGAAGTTTTTCACCGATTAATCTGCAAAATATTTGACTGCGACCTCCAAAAACTTAGACAATATCTTAAATAAAAAAAATAATGAGAAAGATTTTTTGTAAAAAAATGATTAGGTTGATACTTTATTTCATTTTTTTTAAAATCTTCTTGGTTTATGTTTCTGATAACATTCCCTACAATAGACAGGTCTGTCACCATCTGGTTTGAAAGGAACCTCAGTTTGTTTTCCACAATCTGAACAAGTTACTTCGTGCATTTCTCGAGGGCCTTTATCGTGTCTCTTTTTGTTTCCTTTATACATATTCGTTATTTTCCTTTTATTCTGTTTTCTTAGAAGCAAATGTATCTGTTATATTTAAGCATATCTTAAAAAAAAGATTTTTCTTATCCACAATTTTTTAAATACACATGATATTTAAGTAACCGTTTTTGTTACAAAAACCCAAATAATTATACTAAAAAATTTAAAGTGATACCTATGAAAAACACATTAAAGGGTTTTTTTAAACCTAAAAGCATCGCAGTCGTCGGAGCATCAAAAGACTCCCGAAAAATCGGGCATGCAGCACTAAAAAACATCCTGATTTCAGACTATGAATGCAACCTATACCCGATAAACCCACATGAAAGAGAAATACTTGGAATAAAATGCTATAAAAAAGTAACAGAAGTACCAGAACCAATAGATCTAGTATTAGTCTCAGTTCCAGCTAAAATCGTACCACAGATAATGAAAGACTGCGTAGAAAAAAAAGTAAAAAACGCAATTATCATTTCTTCCGGATTCAGCGAAGTAGGAAAAGATGAGCTTGAACAAAAAGTAGCGGACATCATAAAAGACAGTGATATACGAGTCCTTGGACCAAACACCATGGGATACAAAAACGCATCTGACAACATAGATGCATCATTTGTGTTTGGAGTACCACGAAAAGGAAACCTTTCGTTGATCAGCCAAAGCGGAGCATTAGGTATAGGGATGATATATCTAGCTAACAATGAATTCGTAGGTGTATCAAAAATAATAGGTGTAGGAAACAAGTTAGACATCGACGATGACGACCTCATAGATTACTTTAGTCAAGATCCAGACACCAAAGTCATAGGTCTATACATTGAAGCAGTAAAAGATGGACGCGAATTCATGAATTCAATTAAAGCCTGCCATAAACCAGTTCTGGTGGTAAAAGCAGGTCGGAGTAGCGCTGGAGCAAGAGCAACTGCTTCACATACTGGTTCAATGGCTGGAAGCGACCGAATGTATAGTGCAGCTATACACCAAGCCGGAGGCATCCGATGTAGAGACATAGTGGAACTATTCGACATGGCACGAGCCTTAGATGGACAACCTGCAATGAAAGGCAACCGAGTAGGCATAATCACCAACGGAGGAGGACTCGGAATACTTTTAACAGATGCATGCGAAGCAAATGATCTAACCGTCTCGAAACTATCTGATAAAACAGATAAAAAAATCGACAAAATACTACCTGATCTCATAAAACCAAACAATCCAGTTGATCTGGTAGCTGATGCAGGATTCTACCGATACGAAGCTACTACCAAAGCTTTACTTGAAGACCCAAATATAGACGGAATCATAGTTGCATCCGTCCATGGAGGATACGCTCGACCGAGAGAGTTTACAGGGGCAATACTAAAAATGATAAGGGAACGACGTCTACATGAAACACATCAAAAACCTATACTTGGAACATGGGTAGGCGGCAAAGAGTACGAGGATCTGGTGTGGGATTTAAAATCAGCAGGTGTACCGATATATCCATCTTCATGGCGGACAGCAAGATCAATGTATGGGCTCTACATGGAAGGAAAACGGTTAAAACGAGAAAAAGGAGAGATGAAAAAACCATGAAACAAAAAGTCAAAAAAATCATACAAAACAAAAAAAATCTGGCGGAAAACGAAGTAAAGGATCTCCTTAAGGAATACAATATCAAAACTACTAATTATCAGCTAATCAAAGATGAAAAGGATATCAAAAATTTACAGTTGGATTTTCCTGTAGCGTTAAAAGTATGTAGCAGCGAAATCCTTCATAAAACAGATGTCGGCGGAGTAAAACTAAATATTTCTTCAAAAAATGAGTTAAAAAAACATGTTAAACAGTTTAAAGAAAAATTTCCAGATGAAAATCTTTTAGTCGATGAAATGGTAGACTCTGGAGTAGAAGTAATAACTGGTTTAACCCAAGATCCCACGTTTGGACTAACCATAATGGTAGGAGTCGGAGGAATCTACACTGAACTATATGAGGATGTATCTTTCCGAGTTGTACCGATAGAAGAATATGACGCCTACGAGATGCTGGATGAAATAAAAGGAAAAAAACTGCTAGAAGGATTCAGAGGAATAAAAGCCGATAAACAACAAGTAATAAACCTTTTACTAAAAATATCAGATTTAGGGGAAGAATTAATTGAACATGTTGATGAAATGGATCTAAACCCTGTATTCATCTATGAAGATGATTACTGTGTAGTTGACGCAAAAATGGTACTGCAAGAAAACTAAAAACATTTTTTTCTATTTTTTAACAAATTCCACCAATAGCATTATAAATGCAAATAAAACAGCTAAACCTAACCCCAGAATAAACAAACTCGAGAAAGTCAAACCTATCATTTCAAAATCAGATATATCACTTAAATTTAGAGAAGAAATATATTCTATAAACAACACCGGAGTAAAAAGAACGCCGTTGTCAAGCATATGAGTCAAAACAGACCAATGTAAACCATAATGGATACGGACATAACCCATAACCAGTGATCCGATAAACTGAGGTGCAACAAGAAGAGGAATTAGAAACCAGATTCCCTCGAAATTGCTATAATTGAATATATGGACGCCAGCAAATAAAACAGCGAAAAAATAAAAAATAAAAAAGAAATTTTTAGAATAAAAACGTTCAACCTTCTCTTTTTCAATACTCTTAAGAAGCAAACCAACACCAAACCCTATAACTAAAAATACTAGAGCATCCAACAAAATCAGTTCAGTTTCATTTAAACTTGTTTCTAAAAACGAGGAAACAGGAGGACTTATAAAAATATAAAGAAAAGCCAAAGTAAAACTTAGTCTAAAAGGAGAATATTTCAACCCCATACGAAAAGTTAACTCCTCTAAAATGGGAGCAATCAACACAGCAAAAAATACTAAACTTAGTGGGTTTTCCTGTATCGAAGGATCAGAAAGAGCATGTTGATCTGTACCATAACCCACCCACATCAATGCAATCATGATGATTATACCAAGTATATATGATAAAATTAGAGATACTGATAAAAGCCGGAAGACATCCCAGAATTTGTATCTCGATTCTTTTTTTGGTGTATCAGAAAGATAAGTTGGGTGTCTCAGATATTGCAAAAAATTTTTTAACAAACTTTTAGACTTAGCATTATCTAATCTGTCGTTGTTTCCTTGTGAATCCTGAGAATAAACATTTTCAATCATGTCGTGTTTTTCCAACTTTGGAAAAAAGTATAGTTTATATTAATCTTTTTAAGAGACTTTTCTACTTCTTAGCTGAGGATAAAGGAAAATATTATCAATGAAATCTTTATGTCTAAAAAGAGAAAAAGAGTAATTAACTGTTATCTAATATTGAATCAGTTATATTGAACAAAATATTCATCATTTGCGGGTGTGATCTAGGGGCTATGATTAGAGCCTTCCAAGCTCTAAGCACGGGTTCAAATCCCGTCACCCGCACTTCCTCTATTCATAATTATTGCAGGGGTAGCCAAGCATGGCCAACGGCGCAGGACTTAAGATCAAAAAATAAATTATTTAAGGGTTCGATATTGAAAGAGATAGTTGGATGAGACATCCTGTCTCGAAGGAGTCCAAGGGTTCAAATCCCTTCCCCTGCACTTTTACTTACAGTTTGACAGGAGAAAAACCATCCTTTTTTATATGTTGGTTTTGTGGCAGTTGAAAAAAGAGTGCTAAGGAATGTTAAAATCTTTTATTTTTCAAAGCCTTTTGTCCAATAGCTTAATATTTTTTTATCAATGTTTTATTAATATCTATCTACTTTTGTTATTCAGTAAATATGGAGAAAAAATTAATGATAAACAAAAATCAATAAATTATTTCAATTACTTATGCAGTATTTTTTTTCTGGGATAATATCCGTTCTATTTTGGTTTTTAATATTTTCAGGATATGAAACTGAAGAAGCAGAATGGTTGCTCGTCATCGTTTTTTTTCATACTTTTTGTCGTCCAGACAATTTAGGGATATGTGGGTATAAAACGTTATAAGAGATAGAATATAGTAATATTTAAGCATAAGAATATTCTTTATCTTTTTTTGATGGATGAGGTTGATGTTTTTAAGGCGCTTGCTGATCCTACTCGTTTGAAAATTCTTGAATGTGTTAAAGATGGCGAAAAGTGTATTTGCGAGATTATTCCTTATACTGGTAAGTCTCAGCCGAATGTTTCTCAGCATTTGAAGGTTTTGAAAAATGCTGGAATTGTTGATGAGCGTAAGGATGGGACGAGGGTTATGATAAAAGTTTCTAATGAAGAAATTTATAATATTGTAGATAAAGTGAAACGTATTTTTTAAAACATAATTGGATGGCAATATTTAAATATTTGAATATACTTATACTTGTTTGATGAATGAAGTTGATGTCTTTAAGGCATTAGGTAATTCAACAAGACTAAGAATCCTTGATTCAGTAAAAAATAAACCTAAATGCATTTGTGAAATTATTCCAATTACTAACAAGTCTCAACCTAATGTTTCGCATCATATAAAAATTCTAAAAAACGCTGGTTTAATCTCTGAAAAAAGAGATAAAACAAATATTTTAATTGAAGCTTCTAATAAAAAAATTTTTGAAATTATTAAAATGGCGAGGAGGATGTAATTTTGAATCCGATTGATATACTCATTGCAGGCTTTGAAATGCTTTTGGAATATCTTTCTGCACATGTTCTTACATGTCTTGTCCCAGCTTTTTTTATCGCAGGAGCAATTGCGGTTTTTGTTTCGAAAAAAGGTATTTTGAAATATTTTGGTGCTCAAACTAAAAAATATATTTCTTATTCTGTCGCATCTGTTTCTGGTGCCATTCTTGCTGTTTGTAGCTGCACAGTACTTCCACTGTTTACAGGTATTTATAAACGAGGTGCTGGTATTGGCCCTGCCTCTGCTTTTCTTTTCTCCGGACCTGCGATTAACATTCTAGCAATAGTCCTTACTGCACACGTCCTTGGTTATGATATTGGTCTTGCAAGAGCAATTTTCGCTATTCTTATGGCTATTGTCATCGGCCTCTCGATGGCTTTTATCTTTAGAAAAGAAGAAACAGAGAAAAAGAAAGAAAATAATGGCATGTTTGCTGGTCAAACAGAGAAGGAAGATAACAAGCGCCCTATTTGGATATCGCTTTTGTTTTTTGTTTCTCTTGTGTTAATTCTTGTTATTGGCGCAGCTAGTACAGAATATATTCCTTGGGTTCCAAAACTTTCTATTGTCTATCTGCTGACATTGGTTGTTTCAGTAATTCTTATTTTTTATTATACTAGAGATGAAGTGAAACAGTGGGGTCTTGAAACCTGGAATCTTACAAAAAAAATATTTCCTATCTTGCTTGTTGGTGTTTTTATTGTAGGAATTATCGGTGGTGTCGCTGCATATTTTATTCCTGGTGCAGATCCTGCTAATGCTGTTGGTGTCGCTGCTGCACCATATATTGGTGGTAATGATATTTTTTCATGTTTCCTGGCATCAATTATTGGTGCAATTCTGTATATGCCTACCTTACTTGAGGTTGCTATAGTTGGTGATTTATTTGGTTATAGTGCAGGTATTATGGGTGGTGGTCCTGCTCTTGCACTTCTTCTTGCTGGTCCTTCTTTGAGTCTTCCTAATATGATTGTTATCACTAAGGTTATGGGTAAGAAAAAAGCATCTGTGTATTTCACTTTAGTTATTATTGTTGCTACAATTGTTGGTTTTGTTTACGGTATGATAGCGGGTTGACGAGTTATGAAAAAAGTATTATTTGTCTGTATTGAAAATGCATGTCGTAGTCAGATGGCAGAAGGCTTTTTCAACAACTTTACAAAGGATGCTGTGGCTGATAGCGCTGGAACTCAACCTGCTAAAAATGTTGATTCTCTTGCTGTGAAGGTTATGAAAGATCTAGGGGTTGATATTGTAGATAATAAACCGAAACAATTGACTTTTGAGATGAATAATGAGTTTGATTTTATTGTTACAATGGGTTGTATAGATGGCTGCCCAGTAACGCCTAAAAATAAGACTATTGAATGGAATATTGAGGATCCAAAAGGAAAAAATATTGAGTTTTATAGAAGGGTTAGAGATCAAATTGAAAAGAGTGTTAAAAAACTGATTAATGAGGTGATATGATTTTGGATGAAAAAACTATGGAGTTGGTAGGTATCGCTGCATCCATTGCAGGTCATTGTCGACCATGTTTTTTATATCATTTTAAACAAGCAGAAAAACTTGGTGTTACTATAGATGATATAAAGGAAGTAGTTGAATTAGCTAATCGTATTAGTACGTCAGGTGACAAAGCGATGTATGATTTTGTATATAAACAACTAAAAAAGAAAAGAGGCGAGTAGTATGAAAAAAATAGGAATACTTCCTTGTTCAGGGGCATGTAACGTCGGAATGCTTTCCACAAAGGCAGTCGTAGAGATGTTTGATGAATATGGGAATGTTGATTTTGTTTGTGCACTTGGTCTTCCTTTAGGTATTGAAGGTATCATTAAGAATGGAAAAAGTAGTGATGGGTATATCGCTCTTAACGGATGCCCAGTAAAATGTGCTACGAAAGCTCTTGAAAGTGCAGATATTCCAATTGATGATGAAGTTGTTATAACAGAGAATTTCAACATAAAAAAGAATAAGAATCTTAAAAGTGATGAAAAAATGGATCAAATATTAGATGAATTAAAAAAATTGATTGATAAAATAGAAAAAAAATAATCTAAGGAGGTTTAGATATGAAAATAGAAATTTTAGGTACAGGTTGTCCAAAATGCAAAAAAACCGAGAAAATTATTAGGCAGGTTGTTGACGAACTTGGTAAAAATGTTGAAATTGTAAAAGTTGAAGATTTAGAAGAAATTGTCAATCGTGGTATAATGATGACACCTGCCGTGGTTGTTGATGGAGAAGAAAAAATCGTGGGTCATGTCCCCAGTGCTGATGAAATCAAAAAATTGTTGAATTAAGGAGATGAGAAATTTATGAGAATACTTGAAGAATGGTTCCCAGAGTTTGCTGAAGAATTAGATCAAATAGATGAAATGTATAAAGAAAAACGAATGATCGATGAAAAAACATATCAATTCATCTGTTTTGCCATAGCAATCAAAGGCCGATCTGCTCCTTGTGTCAGGAAGCATTTCAAAGGTGCTCTAGAGGCAGGTGCAACACTCAAAGAACTTGCATATATTATGGCACTTGTGTTTCGTGAGAGTGCAGGTAATGATGACTGCTGGGTGCATGATGTCCTTGAGGATTATAAGGATTTAATGAAGAATAATGTTCAATGCTGTCCTAAATAGAAATTTGATTATTCATGGCTGAAGAGAAGTGTATCTGTAAACCGACTGAGATATTAATCTTTACTATGTTTGGTAATGGAAAAATGTGTTGCCGCTGGTATCGGCGGAGGCATGTTAGCGGGATATTACAGCTAATTTTGCTGGTATGCAGGCATCCTGTGGTGATGTCACCTTGATACCTATTTTAAAAAACATGGTGAATTTTAGTGTTGGTTGTTACGGATGTCGTTCTGCTGGAAAACTTGCAGATGACGAAATGTATGTTGGAATTCCCTACGAAAAATTAAGTAGTGTTGTTAGTAATTTGAAAGGACTTCGTAAAGCAATGTCTTCCCTTGAAAAAACTGAGGTGATTACGAAATGAGCAAAGAAAAAAATAGTGATACCTGGGTTATTTGCCCTGAATGTAAAGCAAAACTTAAAAAAAATAATCTTAAATCTCATTTGAAGTATGTGCATGATAAAAAAATAAAGGATGTTGATGAATCCTCTATTAAGGTTTTACCTAAAAAAGAGAAAAAACAGAAAAAAACGATGAATTTTTCTGTTAAAACAATTGCAATTATTATAGTTATAATGATAGTTATTGGTGCTGCTGCGTTTTTTGTTTTATCTGCCCCTTCTGATGAACCGGATAATAATGGAGATAATGGATCTTCAGATGAGCCAAATATCCCTAATGATGGAGGTAATTCTGACTGGCTTGATGATTACACGCCGGTTCATGGTGTTGGTACTGGTTCTGATGATTTCTGGATAACGTATCCGGATAGTAACCCTCAAAGTGGTTCTGAAGTTGATCATTTAAATTGGATTGTTAATGGTCTAAAGAATAAGCCAGTACTATTTGTGGTTCATAGAACTGGTTGTCCTAGTTGTGCAGATCAAGCGGAACGGGTGATAGATTTTGGGGAAGAATATGATGAATATGTGAAATTCTATGACCTTGATGCAGTCTACGATGCTACCTCGGATATCAAGCAAAAAGCAGATGCAGTATACAAGTATGACCCAAACGGTCCACCAGAATATATTGCGCTTACCGGTATTTACACATATATTAAAGAAAATGGTAAAGTGACAATCGGATGGCATACCTGGGAGGCACCAAATGATATGAAAGTAAGTAATTCTGACTTGGAAACTTGGATTAAGGATGCCATTTATTACCATCAGTTAAACAAGGAGAAGATATAATGAAATACAAATACAACTTTCTTTTTTCATTTCTGTTGATAATCATTATTTTGTCATTTTTTTTACCAAATGTTTCAGCTGATCAACACGAGTTTAAACCTGCACCTGATTTTACAGCTACTGATGAACACGGAGTTGAATTTTCATTAAGTGATTACCAAGGAAAGGTTGTTATTCTTCATTTCACACAGGTGGAAGAACCAGTTTGCATTGAATGTCTAAAAGAGATGAAAGGTCAGATTGTTGAACTTGAAAAACTTTCTGAGTCTAATCAGAATGTCACTATTATCACCATCAATATCAGGAAGAATCCATCTTCCATAACAGGAAAAGAAATGACGGAAAGAGATTTTGATGTAAACGTGAGTTGGCATTGGGTGGAAGATTTTTCCCCGTTTCCTATAGCTAAGCCGTATCAAAACTATTGGACAGTTGATGGCGCATTCTCCAACCCAAGCCTTGTACTTATTGATACGAATCAAAGTATCGTTGGTGTATATCACATATATCGTATGGGATCAGGACCTATCGATGGTATTCAAACTGCTGAATCATTAAACAAGGATGTACAACAAATAACAGAAGGAAAATGGGAGTCATTTAAAGGGCGTAGTGTTAGTGATGATGAGAGTATCACATTTATTGGAATATTTATTTTGGGTATCCTCACTGCAATAACTCCTTGTTCTATTGCTTTGCTGGTTGCGATGCTTTCTTATGTGGGTTCATTGCAGAAAGAATCTGGAAAAAGTGATAAAAAGATTTCAATTCAAGGAATCTGGATTGGCATTATTTTTACCTTGGGGATGGCCATTGTATTTTTCTTTTTTGGATTGGGGATTTCTTCTATAGGTTTTTTTATCGAAGCATCAACCTTGTTTTATCTAATATCTGGAATAATACTTGTTATCCTTGGTATTAATATTTTCAAGCCATTAAAAGAATTCATCAAAATAAAAACAAAAAAAGAGACAAGCTCTAAAATGATGGAAAAAGGCCAAAATCTGTTTTTCAAGATTAGTAAAAAATCTATTTACCTTGGTGCATTCTTTTTAGGTATATTATTTTCCATTGGATGGGCACCGTGTGCAATGAGCTTGATGATGCCAGTTTTTATTTTCGCACTTACACAAGAAATTTCCCTTATCATGGGTGGTTTATTGTTATTTGTATTTGGACTTGGTCATGGAGTACCGATTATTCCTCTATGTGCTGTTACTAATACCATTCGCGGTAAACTTGGTAATAAATATGTAACTGCTGGGAAATGGATGCAGCGAATCTTCGGCCTGATAATTATTGCTATTGGCATTCTTATGGCCCTTCGGTTCTGGGGAATTAACTTTTGGTAAAAAGTAAACACCATTCTTAATTTTTTCAATCAATATTTAGATAATGCAAAACTATAAATAATATTGTAATATTACAGTATTTCACTATAATATTATGGTGAATTTTATGTGTCATTATAATTGCCAGCCAAACCCACTCAAGAAATATGTAAAAGCTCTTCACTGCCCTACAAGATGGATAATAATACGATTCATAGGAGAAGAAAAAAAAAGTACCAAAGAAATCTATGATTTCCTTATAAAACATAATGAAAACATTACATCATCAGGGCTCTATTATCATCTATCAGAACTTAAAAACGCTGGAATAATCGAAGTTGCTGAATACAAAGAAGAAGGCGGTGGCGCACCTAAAAAAATCTGGAAACTAAAAACAAAAAAAATTGAAATCAACCTCTTAGATGAAAAAGAAGGTAAATAACAAAATGGAAGTTCTTGATTTTAAAAAAATTCCGCCAAATGGTAATATGCCTCAGTGTGAAAGGAAATCCAGTATCATTTTTTACATCCTCAAGGAGAAATGCCAAAGTAACAATTAATGAAAAGCAGAAATCTATCACAAAAGGACAAAGCCTCATTACCAAGCCTGCTATACCATCTCTGAAAAACAAGAAAGATGTTAAGATTATGGCTGGCCAAATCAATTCAATATCTATGGGGAATGATTAGATATATGGTTGCAATAAAAGCAGAAAAATTACAAAAAAAATTCGGAAAAACTGTTGCTGTTGACAATGTCAGTTTCGAAGTTGAAGAAGGAGAAGTTTTCGGTTTTCTTGGACCCAATGGCGCTGGAAAAACTACCACTATACGATTGTTAACAGGGATATTATCACCTGATTCAGGCAATGTTACAATTAAAAACATAGATATGAAAAACAACCCAATTGACGCGAAAATGATGATGGGAGTTATCCCTGAGATGGGAAATGTTTATGTTGATCTCACTGCCAAACAAAACCTAATTCTTGCTGGAAAATACTATGGACTTTCAAAAAATGAGTTGGAAGATAAAGCCAATGAACTTCTCTCAATTCTTGAATTATATAATCGTAGAAATGATTCTGTACGTACTTTTTCAAAAGGTATGAAACAAAGAATTAGCATAGCCTGTGCCATTATACATGACCCAAAAATCCTTTTTTTAGATGAACCAACAGAAGGTCTTGATGTTCAAAGCCGCCGGTTAATCATTAAAATAATAAATGAAATGAACAAAAAAGGATGTACAGTTTTTTTAACTACTCATAACATCGAAGAAGCAAACAAGCTATGTGAAAGAGTATGTATTATTCATAACGGCCGTATTGTAGCAATTGATAGACCTGAAAAACTGAAAAAAACTTTTGATAAAACACAATCGATAAAAGTTTCTTTTGATCAAAAAGTAAAAAAAGATTTGTTTAAATCTGAAGATATTTTAAAAACTGAACTTAGCGGAGACAAATTTGTTTTTTATACAAAGAATCCTGACAAATTAGTCAAATACATTGTGTCTCTTGCAGAAAAAAAAGATTTGAAAATTGTTTCACTTTCTACAAGTGGACCAAGTCTTGAAGAAGCATTTGTTAGACTTACCAAAGGAGGAAAAAAATGAGCATGTTACCTTTTTTACAAGGAATCATTGTCACCGCTGAGAAAAACATAAAAATCTATTATAAAAAAGCACCAGTGGTTATTTTTGGTCTCTTGTTTCCACTTTTTATGTTTACTTCTTTTTATATGGGTAGAAATATTGATATAACTATTTTTTTCCCAGGTTTTCTTGCTATGGCTTTGTTTTTTACTTCTTCTTCAGTAGGTCCATTGATTACTCCTTGGGAGAAACAAGCAGGAACATATGAACGGTTGTTATCCTTTCCTGTAAGCATCCATACAATAATCTTGGGAGATGTTATGGCAGGGGCAATCTATGGAATAATAATTACATCTCTTGTTATGATTGCCGCAGGCTTTTTACTAAGTTTTTCAATAATCAATGTGCTAATTATTGCAATTGCTTTGATATTAGGCACTCTATGTTTTGCATCATTAGGTGTAGCTTTAGCATCTCCTTCCGTTCGTTCACCATCTCATATCATGATGTTTTCCAGTTTGATACGGTTTCCATTGATATTTATAAGTGGTATTTTTATTCCTCTGCAGGATTTACCGGAGATGGGTAGGATTCTTTCATATTTTTCTCCTCTTACATATCTTGTTGATTTGTTTCATGCAGGTTTTGATGGTACATCAGTTTTTCCAGTAATCGTAGATATTTTTGCTTTGATTATTTTCACTTCTGTTTTTTTGTTGATAGCAAGTTATTTTCATAA
>JAZKSG010000010.1:0-33788 GCA_036626215.1 Thermoplasmatota archaeon | reverse complement strand
AAATCCATTGTTTATCAAAATTCCAATTGAGCTAATACATTTTTAAGTTTTTCATTAGCTACTTCTCTTTCAGCATTTGTCATTTTATCATAAATTGAAATTTTTTGCAAAATAATACCTCCAAAAATTGGGAGAGATACGAAGGGTTTTATGTAAGAAATATCGACAAATCAAAAAGGGTTTCTTCGATAAATTTATTAAACTTTTCCCCAGGAGAAAAAAGGTTTACCTTTCCCGCCGCGTCCGTACCAGTAACACATTGAGTTAAGAACACAAGTTTTCTAAAGTATTACTAATTATTTCTGAATCGATATTAGTGGCAATACTTGCTTTATCAAAAACACTTTTGTCCTTCTTCATTCGTTTATGAAGTTTCTTAAAATATGATTCTTCTAAAATGTTATGAACTTCCTTGTTTATTTTATGATATTTTATATCTGAATACCAGCTTAGTGAATAGATGTCACAAATGTCTTTTATATATTTTTCATCTTTTTGACGGTTTATTGCACTTTTTATTTTTGTAGCTAATAAAACATCAGGTGTAGGTAGCCATAGAAGTTTATTGAATTCTTTTAACTCTTTTCTTTTACTTCTATCATTGAATACATGAGTAAGCAATATTTCATCTACTGGATCGAAATTAAATATTTTTTTATACAATGGATGAACATAATCAACTATTGGGTCAACATACATTGTGAAAATATTATGCGGCGGTATCTTTTCTGCTTCTTTTTTTGATAATTCCTTATTTGTCCCATATTCGATTTCTTTGTAATAGCGGAATCCTTGAGGTTTAAATCCATTTTTTTCCAATGTGTCAAGTGCTTTTTTCATAGTTGATTTTGATAAATCTTTTTCATTTAACTCTGGATCTATATGAAATCCGAGATCTATATCACGTGACCCAAGATAATCTGGACCCAGATCTTCCTTAAATTTATCGTTAACTGTAAGATATACTGCCCATCCTCCAAGTATGCATATTGGCTCTTCAAGTATTTTTATTATTTTTTCAAGATAATCAAATGAAGTATCTGTTTCATATTTAGCGTATAAAGCCATTATATTCCTTCTCCATTAACATATGTGCTGCTTCTACTGCAACACCTTCTTCTCTTAAAAGATCAAGGATTAACTGAGGTGTTGATACAATTTTTAATCCATCTTTTTTTATATTTGAGTAGAAGACATGTTCATCTTCTATAAGAAGGCGCATATTTCCTTTTCCGACTAGCCCATTTTTTTTAAGAAGCATATTCCATTTTTCTGAATCTTGTTTTTTTATATAAATGTCAACTCTTGATGGAAAGAGATATTTTTGTAAGTATTTTTCTGCATAATAGGTTGTAAGTGCAAATTTAAGTTTTGTCTTTTTTAATAATTCAAGTGGTTTTTGAATGTTATATTCTCTGTAGAGTGGGTATTTGTTTATTTCTTTCCAATAATAAAATAATCCTTTGATATCTTCTACTTTTGTTTTTTTTACAAGGTTTTTTTGTTCTAATCTTCTTAGATATTTTAAAACCCATACATGAGTGCAGTCTGCCTCTTTTGCAATACGATACATTGATAATGATCCATCTGGTTTTTTTAGTAAAACTCTTAGTATTCTTTCTTTTTTTGTCCCTCGCATAATATATGTAACTAAAAAAACTACTATATAAACTTTACTTACATGTAACTAAAAATTCTATTTTATAAGTATTACTTACATACCCGTTTTGATATATTTTCTATGCTATACTGGTTTTTTGCCAGTATATCGTAGAATTTACTTCAAAAATACGTTACTATTAAAGTTTAGGCTTTTATATATCTAGATATCTATAGTATCATCTTTTACCTATTTATGATGTTTACATTTGTTTTCATAGAAAAAACTCTTCCCGCTAGATTTGAACAGTTTATCCTTCTGTCATTGGAGTTAATATCCATTGATTAAAAAAAATTGAAAGATTCAGTTGAAGAAAAAAATAAAGATTAGAAATGAAGAACTTCTTATTATTTTTTAAAGTAATCCTTGCGCAATATTCAATTGTTTTATAAAAAAAGAAAAATGGTTTAGATTTTGGAGGTTGAAAAAAATTAAACCCGTGTTTTTCCAGTTTTTTATCAAACCATTTTACGGGAGGGAAATGGTTCACAGACCCGCCACATCCGTACTAAAAATTTTTTTTCTTTCTTAAATTATTTTAAAAAAAGTTTTTTTTCATCTTATTTTAAATATCCTCCGAAAAGGATAAATGATTATCACAGATAGATATTTTTTATATGCTAAAAAAGATGATATCAATTTTGGTAGCCGCTATATTACTCACAGCTCTTACTTTAATGATGCTTGGGATGATCAATCCCATTGTTTTCTATATAGTTGCAGGAGTAGCTGCATTGATAGCATTTGTAATAATCCCCAAACTCCTAGATTAACCACAAAAAAAAAGAACAATTGTATACATATAATATGGTTTGAATTATAAAGATTAAACTGGGCTTATATAGAAGAAACAGATAGGATAAAAAATATGAAAGTCAACATTTTCACCGAGGCAGAACTAGCGAAAATAAAGACTACAGGAATAGTAACCAGTTATAGAAGTCTTAAAGAAGGACTTGAAAAAAATGGGGTAGAGGTATCTATAAACAAAAAAAGTGGTTACGACATATTGCATGTACATTCTTTTGGTCCACTCTCTATGCTAAAAGCAATGAGAGAAAAAAAACCTGTTGTAATGACCACCCATACCGTACCAGATGAAATAAGCCTGTTATATCGCGGAGGGAAATATATACAAAACATATTTGAAAAATATCTTAGATCTGTCTACAACCAGGCGGATGTACTGATATCACCATCAGTTTTTGCAAAAAATAGACTAAAAGAAAGCGGAGTTAAAACAAAAATTATTGTAGAAAGCAACGGAATAAAAAAAGAAAAATATACAAGATCTAATAAGAAAAGAAAAAAGTTTAGGGAGAAATATAGGATAAAAGAAGATGAAACCGTGATAGGATGCGTAGGTCTCCCCTCTAAAAGAAAAGGGCTTGATGTCTTCAAAAGAGTAGCAGAGAAACATGCCGACAAAAAATTCATCTGGATCGGAGAAAACATCTATAACAAATTTTTAAAAGATTACAAATACCTTAAAAAAATAAAAGAGAACCCTCCAAGAAACCTGATTCTTACAGGTTTTGTAGATGATATACAAGCCGCATATTCTGCAATGGACATATTTATGCTACCTACAATGATAGAGACAGAAGGACTAGTGGTTTTAGAGGCAATAAGCTCAGATCTACCCGTAATAACCAGCCAGGTGGAAGGATTAAATTGGATAAAAGAAAAAAAACAATGTCTTAAAGCATCAACAGTTGAAGAATACACAGAAGCAATAGACGAAATACTAGAGAACCCTTCAGAAACCAAGAGGATGATTGATGACTCTAAAAAACTGCTTTCACAAAAAGATATAGAAAAAGTCATACCCCGTATAATAGATATATACGAAAACTTAAATGCGAAATAAAACATTTTTTTAATTATCTCAATTTTTTTAAATCAAAAGACTATCTTCTAACCTACTTATGATAGGAGAAAAACTATATGAATATTATAGAAAAAACAGGAGACCAAATAACAGAACAAAAAAACCATGTCTACATGGTTAACAAAAAATCAGATAGATACATTCTGAAAGAAATTAAAATCGAAAAGAAACCACTAAAATATGCATTTATCGGAGGGATGTACTATACACATAATAAATTAAATTTCAAAGATGAAAATATATCTCTCCCATATCCCTTTTCAACATATTATCTTACTAAAATACCAGACATAACATATAAAGATAGACTCTGCAGATCGCTATACTACTGCAAACTCCCAATTATACTATTACAATTTCAAGATGAAGCGATATCCATAGAGTTCAAACCAACGATAAAAACAAAGAAAGAAGAAGTAAACCCTTTCATATCGATAGATGAAAACCAAGAGAACTATTTAATCTCATTTTATCTCTTCACAGAATTCATAATAAAAGAAAAAAAACATGCATGGCTAGGAAAAGGAAAAAAAACAAACAAAAAAATAGAGATCAACGAAGAAGACTCTTTTAGATTTCCAACCAAAATCAAAAAACATGAAAACTGGCGGCAACCTATAAGACAGATATTTGAAAAAAATATTAAAGATACAAAACCTAAAAACCCTGCCTCTACCTACAGAAAAGCAAAAAAAGCCTTATGTAGAAGCTATGACCATATAACAGGGTCTTTTCTACAGCTACCATGGAGAGATTCTACTGGTTTTGCACTTGCTGAATCAAGTTACAGCCTTCTTTCCTATGAGGCGGTAAGACTACACTATTTTTCAAAATGGTACAAAGAAGAGAAAGACGAAGAACTTGAAACATGGATCAATAAACTTAAAAAACATTTTATTGACCCCCAACTCTACAAGACACAGCTTAAAGAAGGGGAGGGCCTAGTTTGGTATAATATGACCAATCTAACCTCCTCTAACAAACTCAGAGGCTATTTTTATATGGGATGTGGATACGGAGGATATCCTGGTGGACAAGGAACAACAACATATCATCTATTAAAATATCTGCAGAGACAGAAGGACACAGAAGTTGAAGAAAAAGTCAAAAGATCATTACGATACATAATTTCTACACAAAACAAAGATGGATCATGGCCGATGGCTATAAACCAAGAAGGAATAATCCTGCGGCCAGAAAAACTACAGAAACATATCTCATATGGTGGAACCTCCGAATGTATAAAAGCTCTTTTAGCAGGATACCATGAGTTCAATGAGGAACAGTTGAAAGAATCAGCTTTAAAAGCATTAGAATTTCTTATGACAAAAAACCCTATATGTTACAATGGGTTAAGAGATATAGCCGTTCAAGAGCCTGAAGCTTTTTCAGCGATGAGTATAATCGAATCTTTTCTAGATGCATATGATTTTTTTTCTGAAAAAAAATATCTGTTACAGGCAGAAATATATGCATACTATGCTCTTACATGGATATATCTATATAACACCGAAAAACTTGATTTGAAATGGGGTTTCCATCCGATTTCAAGATCAATTACACCACGGTTGTCTCCCTATGAGAGTATATATATGGTTTCAGTGTTTAAAAGGCTACATGAAACTACAGAGGATAAATTCTGGGAGAAACTTGCATATTTGATTTATAACCATACTAAAAGGCGGGTTACCTCTAACGGTGGGTTAAGCGAAGGAGTTTTTCCCCGTTATCTACAGGAGCAAAAAACTTTACCTATGGAACAGACTTTTGCTACTGTTGAACTTATGAATGCCTCTAAAATGGTTTCAAAAAAACATATAAAAAATAAAAAGGAAGAAAAGAGAAATAAAAACTTTTCAGAGAAAATAGAGGTTGAAAAACAAGGGGAAAAAATAGTTTTTAATTATGATGACGAAACAATCTTGGTTTTCAATACTGAAAAATGTAAAATAACCTATATCAAAAACACAAATTTAAACAGATACGGCATATCAATCTCTTTTGATAACCCCTATAAAAAATGGAATATATTTCGACAAAAAACCATAAAAAAAATTCGTGGTAAATACGGTAAATATGTTTTAGGCATCCGAAACATAGACTATTTCATAAAAGGGGTGCATCCTCCAAAAAATAGAAAACAGGAAGATATAATCCCATTCGAGAAGATAAATAAAAAAAACGTTGAAACAAAGATTGATGGAAACAAAACCTCAATACAGATAGAAACGATTTACCATAAGATAACTCTACATGTCACCATTTATGAGGAAAAAAATTCAGTTGAAATCTCGTTTAACCCGGTAAAAATAGAGGTGTTGGATCATGATATATTTTGCAGTAAAGTGTTATTTCCTGTTGTCGGAAGTAAACTCCTAAATAAAAAGGGAGAAAAACTTTATTTTGAAGGTTTTACTCTAGAAATCAATAATAATGATGTCATATCAAAAGAAGATTACACTGCTATAGATCAAACAAAAACTACAAATTGGACACATGGCGGAATCTTCAAAGAAAAATTCAAAATAAAAATAAAAAAATAAAAAAACTGGAAATTTTTGTCTAAAACACAAAAAACATAAAGCTCTCCCAGGATAACTTTTCTTCGTGACAGAAAAAACAGACGAAGAAGAAAAAAATCTTAAAATACCTATCATAGTAAGCGTGATTCTTAGCGTCTCAATAATAATAGCTATACTTTATTTTACAATAGATGTAAGAACCTTTGAATATCTATCTGAAATAAATATTAGATACGAATTTTTTTTACTAGCAGTCTTGGTGAATCTTGTTTATTGGACAATTTGGGGTGCAAGGCAGAAAGTTCTGAGTAACTCACTTGAACCAAACGCCGATATAACTCTGAAAAAATCTACGAAAATTGTGGTAGCTAATCTTTTTCTAGCTAATATTACTCCCTCCATGGCAGGAGGAGAACCAGTTAGAATATATCTGTTAAATAAAAACGGGTTGAGTATAGGGTCAGCGACAGCTTCTGCACTAAGTGAAAGACTACTAGACGCTATCTTTTTAATCATATGTATCCCTTTTGCATTTCTAGTTTTAAGAAGATATCTGGAGCAAACAGTTTTGAGGGTAGCTTTAACTGTAGGAGCCGGAGTTTTTGTTTTAGGAATCTTCATATTTATATACTCGATTAAACATCCAGATAAACTCAAATCTTTTTTAGTATACCTGAGCGACAAATTCAGTAGATTTTCAAGAAAAAGAGAAAAAGATGAAAAAACTGCAGCAGAAAGAATAGTAGAAGAAGTAGATAACTTCCATGCCAGCATGATGTTTTTTCTCTCAGAGGGAAAAAAAACGATGCTGAAAGCAGGTGTATTGACAGCCTTATTTTGGATTACGGGATGGATAATACCAATCCTGATATTGATGGGTTTAGGATTCCAACCTTTTATTATAGAATCATGCGCAGCACAGGTCTTTTTGATAATAATTGCTATGATTCCCACTACACCTGGTAGCGCAGGTGTAACCGAGCTAGGGGCAACTGGATTGTACAGTATATTTCTACCTGAGACTTCTCTTTTAGGTGTCTTTGTATTACTATTCAGAATGATTTCATACCATATGGGTACGATAGCAGGTGTCATATTCCAATACCGTATATTTAAATCAGTGGCTTCCTTCTCGATAGAAAAAATAAAGAAGAAAACACCTCTTTCCACACAGGAGTTAGAAAAAAACATTGATTTGAAAGATAAATAAACATCAGAAAGATGTCTATATCAGTTGTTTTTTTTCATTGAAAAACCTAAGATTAAAGTCAACAGTTGGGATTATCTAATTGAGAGAGGTAAAGATTAACCCTCAAAAAAAAATTAGAAGAGAAATCAAACGATATCTTTCTAAAATTAGACTATAGTTTAATAATAGTGGAACTAAAATCAAACTTAAGTTAAATAAAAGTGTAAAAACTGCTAGTTGGGATAGTCTCACCGGTTTTACTACATCTTATCTAAAATACAAACATTGTTCGCCATTTTATTTAACGGCTGGGAATACTACGCGGTCTGAAAGACCCGTAGATGAAAAGCCGTTAAATAATATAAAATTGCAGACTTGTCACCTTGAATTTTTTAGTCAATTCTACCTTTGCAGTATTGAAGGCAGATATGTCCTTGTTAACCTAGTTTTCCCTGCGTTTCCTCCAAAATACGAAACAAATAGCTGCAAATACGAGCAATAACAGTTCAAAACCAGGAATACCATCCTTGTCATCCTTCTTGTTTTTCCCGTCACTTTCTTCCTTTGTACCGCCATTTTTATCGTCTTTGCTCTCATCTAAGTTATCAGAGTCTACAGTAACCGGCTCCATCAAGGGATAAGGATCCTCCTGATTACCACCAGTTATATTGTATGATGTGTCACCGATTCTATCTCCATCATTATCTTCACCATTATAGTCTGAATAGTAGTTACCCTCTTTCAGTGTTGTATTATACCAATTGTTTTCACCGTTGTCCTCAACATTACTTTTGGTATTATTGATTATATTGTTATGATAAATGCTGTTATTATTTGAAGAAAAAAGCTTAACACCTTTTTCCACATTATCCTGTATAGCGTTATTTTTGACAATGTTATTTTGACTTGAAGCTAAATAAAAACCTATTTTTTCATTATTTTTTAAGGTGTTACCCTGTATGACATTATTTTTTCCAGAAGAAACTCCAATGCCATATTGGCATTTTTTGACAAGATTTTTTGACACTAAATTATTGCCACCGGACGAGGTAATAAATATACCTTGTAAATCTACATCACTGATACTATTTTCTTCAACAAGGTTTTCATTTGATGAAGACAAACATATGCCCGTTGCCTTCCCATCATTGATACTGTTTCCTATAATATGATTGCCGTCTGAATTCCTCAAATAAATACCTGAATTGTTAACATCTTTAATCTGGTTGTTTTGAATTATGTTATTATTTGAGAGTAAAATATGTATCCCTTTTGAGTTCGTGTTAGTGATAATATTGTTTTCAATGCAGCAATTACTTACCTCTTTCAGAAATATACCCCATCCTACAGGTGCTTCGACGCCATATTTTTCCACTATTCCGCCGCCATTACGTAGAGTGAAACCAGATATATTTATCCATTCGCTCGTAATCTCAACAACATCACTATCACCACCGGCATCAATAATCGTATCGTCTTTGCCTTCACCTTCAAGACTTATTGATTTCCCGATTTTTATGTTTTCATAATATATACCGCTGTAAACATAAACAGTATCTCCAGATGAAGCATTTTCTATTGCATTTTGTATTGTGCTATAATCTCCAGCACTAGTTCCACCGACATATAGAGTATTGTTTTCTTTTCCAGCATCTGCTTTCACGTTATCTATACAGGAAAAACCGACTAAGCTACTTAATAAAAATACAGCTACTATTGAGCATACAGTTATCTTTTTCATATCTCTTTTTCCTCCCCTAATCTACCACCTATTAAACAAAATAACTTTATATAACATTTCTGAAAAAAATTGATAATAACGTAAACCAGTATATGTATCCTGTATATTTATCGATTTATATTTTAGTTAGAATTAATAGTTTTAATGACCTCTTATAAGAGTTGATAAAAGATAAACACGCTCTTTATGCCATCATGAGAAAATATAAGTATAATTAACTATATAATAACTATAGTGGATACATAATGAACAATACAACCACTATACAATTAGATAAATCCGTAGTAAAATCCCTCAAAAAAGCAAAAGAACATCCAAGACAAACATACAACGAATTAATAAAACACATGATAAAAATCTTCAAACAAGTAAAAAAAAGAAATCAATACGATGAATTCCTACACAAAATCCAACAACCAAAAATGAAAGAACTATGGGACAATAAAGAAGATGAGGCATGGGAAGATGCTTAAACCAGGAGACGTAATACTAGCTAAAGTACAATATACAGACACCTTCGAAATAAAAAAAAGACCCGCTCTCGCCTTATACGAAGAGTTTGACAACGTAGTAGTAGCAGGTATCACCAGCAACACAGAAATGAAAGGAATCCCTCTCACAAAAAAAGAAGGAGCAATAAAAAACAGCGTAATCAAACTCAACTACATATTCACAATATCAAAAGCAATGATAAACAAAAATTTATTCCATCTAAACAAAAAAAAGAAAAAAATAGTTTACAAAGAACTAACAAAAAAGCTAAACAACTTAAAAAACTAAAATTTAAAGTCAAAAAAATGAGGGTGCAAACACGAAACTTTGAATTTTTATTTGTATAAAATTTTTACTCTAGGATAAACGTCTTAAATGTAAATTTTATGGGATTCCAAACTAGATAAAAAGAAAGTAAGAATAAATTTTTCCTATGCGAAGTTTTTACCGTTATCTCGTTTATTCAATTACTTCGACGTTAACGGCTTTAGGGCCACGAGATTCCTCTCTTAGGTCAAACTTAACCTTTGTGCCCTCAGTTGGATTAGTATCTGAATCAATATCAGATTCATGTACAAAAACATCTTTTTCTACTTCGTCTGTCTCTATAAATCCATATGACGTTGTCCATTTCTTTATAGTTCCTTCCATAGCAATTTTTTCTCCAAGACATGCATCTTTATCTTCCATATAAATATTTTGGGATACTAACCACCGAAATCAATAAAAAAAGATACGGCGAATTGAGGAATATTTTGATAAAAAAACAATAGCAGATATAAAAATTGAGACACTTACTCTACTTTATAAAGTATGGTTTTATCTCCACCATAAACAGATGTCAAAGTAATCTTCCCATCATCCTCAGAAAAATCATACTTAAACCTGTCGCTAAGAACAGGCATCGCAGATACATCAAGTATATCACCTTCTAAAGTGAACTCACCCCAGTAATGATAGACGTTTACACCTGGATAACTGATAAACTCTATAGAATTATTTTCATAAAAAATCCAAGTAAGATTATTTGGAGGATCAGCATCCTCAACCCATTCACCCATAAACTTTGAAAAAACCTGGCTTTCCTCTGTATCTGCCTTACCATCTGATTTATGCTCTAAACAGCCACTAAAACATACAACTATAAATACAGCAAAAATTAGCGTGAATAATTTTCTCTTCATCCTAAAACACCATAAGTCTTATCGTCTCTTTTTATAATTAGTTTCTCCTTTCATCTTAAAAAAACTGTTCACGAGTCATATCAGCAGATTTTAAAGCAGAATTAATAATCACATTCTGCTGACGACTCCACTCTTCATCATCATGAGTTCGAACATACTCAGCCCAACGACGAACAAAACTTCTACATTCTCTGTCATTTTCTTCAATAATCAATCCTTGGAATAATTACGTCAATGTCTCCGCTTGCTCTAGCTCTATCCTGTAAAATTGTAACATATCCATTGACAACAACATAATCTGTATGTTTCTTCAAAATTTCAATAAAATCGAAAGCAAATTTATCTAAATCAGATAACTCACGATCAATTTCAACTGTTTCATCGTCGATAAATTTCATGTGAAAACAATTTTTAAATAACTTATCGAAAAAGTAAGATTTTAAATTGTTATCTGCATTATAAACTAGAAAGTGAACAGATTCTTGGATTAAAAGTAGAGTTAATTCCAAAAAAAGGCATCAAAGTTGAATTAAAAGATTCAATCTTGAAAGAGGTAGTTTCGGTATAAAAGATACAATCAATTTCAGTTTTTTATTTCCCATAGACTATAATTTAAGGTATAATTATTTATACTTTTCCGTTTTTTATTAAAGAAGTTCATTAAAATATTTAGGAGATATAGGTTGTATTTAAATCTTATTTTAACAACATATTGTAAAATAATATCAAAAAATTTATAAACGTTTATGAATATAAGGTTGGTTGTGATATAGATGAAAAAAATTTTTGTATTGGCCGTTATGGGCTTGCTAATATGCGGATCTTTTACGGTTGTCGGTATTGACGATCAGAGCGAGAGTATAAATAAAATCGGAGTTGAGGAAAAACCTGAACAAGAGATTAAAAACGGCATTATTGAAAATGAGGAATCACAACAATCTGAATCTACACAGTTTTTACCTATTGGAAAAATTACTGTGAACGTAAAAAGTTCCAGAGGACCTCCTATAAAAGATGCCGATGTTACCGTAAGGAGAGGACTTCTCTTATCTTGGTCTGAAACTACAAACGCTAAGGGTAAAGCTAAATTTACTAACTTACCTGTTGGTGTTTTTTTTGCAACAGGATATTTGGTTAGTGCTCGTCACCCCAAATACTTTAACAGCATGCAACAAATGTATAACGTTGAATTGAGTGCATCTAGTCCAAGTGAAGAAGTCACTATTACACTTATTCCGCTAAACCCATTTAATGCTACCCCTGCTTCCGAACAAGAAACTACAACCAGCACTAATCCAAAAAATGAAGATGATGATAGTGGTAGTTCAAGTTCTACATTGCTACCTATCTTAGAAAGAATAAAAAATCGTTTTCCAATATTTGGATCAATTGTAAACAAGTTAACAAAGATCACAGGTAATAATATCGGATCTGAGGAGCAGGAATCTTCCTCTAATCAGGCACCAGATGAAGAATCGACACCAACCGAATCAAAACCAGATGAAACGAATCCAAATACCGAACCAGCAGTTCCCCGAGTCGCACCTGGTTTAGTGAGTTTCAAGTTTGCTTCTGGAGGAGAATCAAGTATTTTTTCTGATACCTGGAAGCATGTAGAGAAAAATGAAAATGTAACATATAGGAGCAGATTGTGCTTCGACGAGAGACCAGCAACAGGTATAAAGTTTCCCATGTGGGCTAAAAAAATTAATCTAACTTTAAAAGAGAGAAAAGATGAAGGTGATTGGGAGGTAATTTGTGAAGAAAATATTACTAGAGATCAAGCAAATAAGGAAGGTATGTTCAATTATTATACTCATAAGTTTACAAAAAATTATTCAGAAGATGGACATTATGAAGTAACGGCGATTGTTAAAGCATATAGTGGCCGTATTGATGGAATAGTTTGGAAGAGCGGTGGCAGCCATCCCTTGTATGGTGTCGTCTTGCATACGTATGTCGGTGATGAAGAACCAGATAATTCTGCCTCTGAAACAATCCAAGCGATAGAAGAAAATACAAACGAGGATACAAACCAAGATAATCAAGAAGATAGCTCAGAAGAAACAGATCAGAACCAAAACGAAGAAGAAACAAACCCCATCGACCCAGTCACAATCGAATCAATAACCCCCACTTCCGCAACCGTAGAAGAAGGGGAAACAGTTGAATTCACCGTCGAAACCACCGGCGGCAGCGGAAACCACTACTACCTATTCTACGGAGGAGACGGCGGATCAACAGAAGGATACATGGACTCCACCGCAACCATATCATACACATACAGCAAAACCGGGACATTCGAACCAGACGTAGAAGTACACGACCTAAATGAAAACAACTACGACTCAAGCTACAACTTCGGCCTAATAACAGTCGCAGAAAATAACAACCAAGACAACCCGATATAAAACAAAAATATCTCTCTTTTTTTTAATATTTGTTTAAAGGTGAACTTTTTTTATACCCCAATCATAACCATTATAACTGTACGACTACTGCTTCGATGTTTCCATCTTCGAAAACACCGGTTACAAAACCCATGAAGAAACCTTGGAATAAGGCAGCTGCATAGAAAAACCTATAAGACCACCTAAAAAAAAAATCAAAACCCTGATTCATCTTTCTAAAATAGTAGAACAAAAAAGAATCATCCTAGTTTTTTAAAGCAATACTTAAGTAATGTCCAACTGTTTTTGGATTTCTGAGGAGAAAATCAGGATGAAAAAACAAATATTTGTAATCGGAATATTCCTCATTCTACTCATCGGTTCTATAGGATGCTTTGAAGAAGATAGAGCAGATCAAAAAGAAGAGGACTCAAGTAAGGTTGAAGAAACAGATAATAATTATAATATCTCCTATCCTAATTTTACTGCTAGCAACTACCCAGATGTAGACGGTTCCACCTCTGCAGAGCCGTTGAATATGCTGATCGCCTGTAAACTACTAGGTAGCAACTACGTTTGGAAAGAAAACATGGATGGATCAAAAAGATTAATCCCAGTCATAAATACAAGCCAACCCTGGAATATAAACACCACCATTACAAACATTGTCAACCACAACGGAACCCATGGATCCTATGTAAACTTAATCAATAAATCAGCTGATTTAATCCTTGTAGCTAGGCAACCATCAGAAGATGAACTTGAATTAGCTGAACAAAAAAACGTTTCACTCATAGTAGAACCATGTGCATATGATGCCTTCGTTTTCATAATTAACAAACACAACATTGTAAACAATTTAAACATAAGCGAAATCCAAGGAATTTATACAGGCAACATTACAAACTGGAATGAAGTAGGCGGAAACAACACAAAAATTAATGCATACCAACGAAACAAAAACTCGGGTAGCCAAGAACTAATGGAAACACTAGTGATGGAAAATCTAGAAATGATCAACACATCAAATATGATTACCTACTCTATGACAGGACCTTTTAACCATATCAACAGCGATACACAAGGAATAGGATACACAGTATATTTCTATGAGATAAAGATGTCTTGGAATGAAAACATTAAAAAAGTTTCAATCAACGGTGTTTTTCCAAACAACGAGACTATCTCCTCAGGTGAATATCCCCTCAGGACAAAAGTGTATATCGGAACAAGAAAAAACTTAGACAAAGATAGTAACGCATATAAACTAAAAGAATGGATATTAAGCGACGATGGACAAAAAATAGTAGAAGAAACAGGCTACGTACCGCTAATTTAAAACAAAAAAATATTTCCTCTACTTTTTCTATAACGGAAAGACGAAAAAAACCAGTTTTTCTAGGTATGGGAAAGGATTCCATCAACCGTTCTTATCTCTATCAGATTGGTGATATCTGTAACTGTATTTGGGAGACCAGCAGTAATTACTAAAAGATCATCATCTTCAACTTTCCCTGATTTTTTTAGATAACTAGTGGTTTCTTTGATGAGATCATGGAAATGTTCTTTAAATTCTATATAATATGGTTCAACACCCCATACAATCCTTAGCTGCCTTTTCACTTTTTTTGAATCTGTAAACGCTGTTATATCCTCCGGCGGTCTATACTTCGCTATGTTAACCGCGGTAGAACCAGAGGAAGTATGAACAATTATGTAATCTACATCTAACTCCCGACAAGCCTGCCACACATTTTTACATATAGTATCTGTAACACCTGTACTCTGTTTTTTTATTGTATGATGCACCGATCCATTAAAAGAACGTTCTACTTTTTCAATTACAGCCGACATAAAACTTAGAGATTCCACAGGATATTTCCCAGTAGCGGTTTCCTCCGACAGCATCACCGCATCGGCGCCATCTAAAACAGCATTGGCTACGTCTGATGCCTCAGCCCGAGTGGGCCTTGTACTCTCCGTCATAGATTGCAACATCTGCGTAGCTATCACCACAGGTTTACCATGAACATTACATTTTTTTATAATCTTTTTTTGAACCAAAGGAACATCGGAAGGCGCCATTTCTACTCCAAGATCGCCTCTAGCTACCATGACTCCATCGGAGACATCTATTATTTCATCCAGGTTTTCAACGCCTTTAGAATTCTCTATTTTCGCTACAATTTTTGCTTCTGAGTTATGTTCCTCTAAAATTTTTTTGATTCTTCTGATTTCATCTGCATTCTCCACAAAAGAGGCTGCAATGAAATCTACATCTTTTTCCAAACCAAATTCTATATCTTTTTTATCTTTCTCAGTTGGAGAACCAAGATCTATATCTTTACCGGGTAGATTAACAGATTTCCGAGAGGACAACTCTCCGCCTTCTAACACTTTGGCTTCAACATCTTTTCCATCAGATGTAACAGTTAGTTTTATAGCTCCGTCATCTAAAAGGATTTCATCTCCAGTTTCTAGTGCTTCAAAAAATTTATCATTAGGTATCGGAACAACTTTTTTATCACTATCAACTCTTTTTTCAACATTTTTTGTTAAAACCACATCCATATCTTCCTCAAGATGAATAGTGTCATCAAAATAACCTACTCTAACCTCAGGCCCCTGGGTATCCATCATTATTGCGACATCTTCATCTACCTCTCTCAATCTGTCTATTCTCCCTTCATGTTCCTCATGGTTTCCATGAGAGAAATTAACTCGTGCTACATCTAAACCGGCATCTACAAGTCTATTCAATGCTTTTTTATCTCTTAGACGAGGGCCGAGAGTTGCAACTATTTTTGTTTTTCGCATATCTGAACAAAACCCCGGCAAGAAAGGTATCCTATTTAAATCTTTTTCAAAGGAAAACGTTGTTCCAAATAGCTCAATTTTACCGAGACGATATCTTAAAAAAACTCTAAATCTTTTGGCTCAACAAGAGTTTTTAAATCATCCATCAATACCCTCCGATATATATGAATCAAACCAAGAAGAAACCAATGAAACTTATCCTATGGCTTTTACTCGCCTCCTCCACTCTCACAGTTATGGCTGGATCAATAATCGGTCCAGTAGTCAGAGATATAGGACTCGGATTAGGTGTAGGTGCATCAGCTGCAGGTCTAATAATCACTATGCACGGCGTCTTTGTATTTATGTTGAGCCCTGCTGCTGGATCCCTGGTTGATAAAATTGGTAGTAAAACACCTTACGTTATAGGTTTGATTTTATATGGAATAGCAGGTGGAGCAGGGGTATTCATAAACTCCTATTATCTGCTTTTATTCAGCAGAGCTTTACTTGGAGTAGCTGTAGCACTAATATTTACTTCTGTTACTGTAATTATTTTGAATCTATATCATGGCAAAGAAAAAGATAAAGCGATGGGTTTTAGAGGAAGCGCAAATAGTATGGGGGCGGCAATATGGCCATTGATAGGAGGATTTTTAGGTACCATCTCCTGGCATCTAACCTTCAGCGTATACCTAGTAGCCATCCCTTTAGGGGTTTTATCATTACGTTACATGCCTGAGGTACATAGAGAAAGAGTAGAAGCAAATAAAGAAACAGTTTTTTCTGTATTTAAAAAGAAACCAGTTTTAATAGCCATATATGTTTTAATGCTCCTGACGAATATTTTGCTCTATGTAAACGTGGTATATCTACCCCAAATCTTAGATGATATAGGTATACAAACTACGTTCCAGGTAGGATTACTTTTATCACTCATGGGTTTATCAGCAGCGGTAACTGCATCCCGATATGACAAAATAAAAAAACGACTGTATTACCAAAAAATAATACCCGCAACAATGCTCTTATGGACAACGGGTTTTAGCCTCATATTTTTCTTTAATTCTTTATGGTCTACAGTTTTGTCAGTTGTTTTATTCGGCGTTGGGCTGGGGATGATGCTTCCTACAGTGATGCTTTGGATTGGTGACGTAGTTTCATCCTCTTTTCTTGGAAGATTCAGTTCATATCTATCCACCTTTGGCTTCCTAGGACAATTTTTATCACCTATATTGTTCGCCCCAATCTTTGAACTATTTGGGTTACAGGAAATCTTTTTGGCAGCAAGTATAACAACATTATTCGGCTTGTTTTTATCTCTTCTAAATCTTTATCTCAAAAAAAGTGATGGCAGAACATTCATATACCTAGATTGATATTTTGATGATGTTTGAAGGTTGGAGAGAGATGGAAAAGAGCAGTAAACATATTTCTAAACTTATACTCTGGGAGATTGTACTACTCTTTGCATTGGTTTTACTTTTCTTCTATATGCCTGCTTTCATAGAGATGGAATCTCTAAGTGAAATCATAGAGCGGTTTTTACCCCCTTCTTTGATTATTCTCTTTGTATTAATTGTCACTAAGCTTTTTTTATCTGTTTTAGAACCTGTTTTTAAAAAAGCACTCGGCCAATATCTTACTTCATCATACGAAGTTAAACATACCTGGCAGATAGTAAGCTATCTCATCTGGATAAGCGCATTTATAGTACTCTCCTTTCTACTACTGGGCGACTTCGTCACCATGGGTGTCTTCGTAGGTCTACTCATCCTGATATTCGTTTTAGTGTCATATAAAGCCATCACTAACTTTGCAGGATGGATCCACATCATTTTTAGTAGCACTCTAAAAAGGGGAGACCTTGTAGAGATAGAAGGAGTAAAAGGTAAAATAATCGATGTATCAACCATGAACGTAGTTTTAGAAGAAAAAAGTAAAGGTTTAAAGGGATCGGGATACACCGGACGTAAAGTAACTATCCCCAACTCATATTTCTTTTCTAAACCAATTAAATATATATCGTCAAAAGACTCCGTTGTATGGGACGAGATAAGAGTTTTACTTCCCAGTGATACCGACTATTTCTTAGCTGAAGAGATAATGACTCAAGTAGCAAAATCAGTAGTTGGCCCGATTATGAAAAAACGTCGTCGGCGGATGATAGAAAAAACATCTGAGCCAGGTGAAGTACCAAATGTACCAGTTACCGAGATATCTCTTGAACGTGAAGGAGTGCTGTTTACGCTTCGTTATTTCTGTTTGTTACCTGAACGTACAGAAGTCCGATCTGCTATATCTGAAGGGATTTTGAAAGAATTCCAAAAAGAAGATATAAAAATAATTTTCAAAAATTAAAAAGAAAATGTAAAACACCATATTGGTAAATATGTATGTAGTAATAGGTGGTGCAGGAGACGCAGGTCTCCATCTCGGAAAAGAACTCATCGAAGAAGGACACGAAGTAGCATTTATTGAGAAGAAGAAAGATGCTGCTGATAAAGCCCGAGGGCTGGATGCATATATCGTTGAGGGAAATGTTTGTAATCATAGATATATGATAGATGCAGATATCAACGACTGTGACTACTATATCGGTTTAACTAGGGACGATAGCGTTAATCTACTAAGTGCTTCTTTAGCAAACTTTTATGGATGCAGAACTATAGCCCGGGTTAAATCACCAGAGTTATCAAAAAACGCTATATCTCGGAGATATCTGCCTGTAGGTGTAGATTTAAGTCTCTGCCCCTCGCTGATATCTTCTTTACAAATATCTCGACTTTTTTCTTTCCCTAGTAGATTAAAAAATGTTAAAAAAACCAATATAAAAACATATCATGCCACAGTTGAGGAAGACTCTGGATGTAAAAACAGGAAGATATCCTCTCTAGATCTACCTGAGGGAGCAATTATAACCTCTGTTTTCAGAGGAGTAAAACAAATTATACCTTCTGATACTTTTATTTTACAGCCTGAAGATGAGATCTGTTTATTTCTTGATCAAAGAGTCAACAAAGAAGAAGTAGAGAAAGAAATCGGCTGTAACCTCAAAACATATGGGGAAACAAAAAACGCTTTTATAGCAGGTATAACTCCTCTTGCAGAAACCCTCGCTAAAAAACTGATAGACTCCAATATCTCCATAACTATGATGGACTTATCTCCAAAAAGAACAAAAGAGGCAGCTGAAGAAATACCCGAGGCATCAGTAATTAACGCAGACCCATTAGGACACGGAGTCCTGTTAAAAGAAGGAATAGAAAAATTTGATATACTTTTGGCGACAGGTAGAAATTTAGAAAGAAATATTTTTACCTCGATATTATCCAAACAGTTCAATGTCTCCACAGCGATCACATTAATGGATAGGATAGATCTCAAAGAATCCGTAGAGAAAACATTGGTGGATGATGCTATAGTCCCTAATCTGTTGATGGTGAAAGCTATTCTAAACATAATAAGAGAAACTAAAGAAAATCCCTCTAGAGGATTCAGGAGAAAAAAACATTTTAAAACAAAAACATTAGAAACCGAAGATATACTGGTCGAAGAGATAAAGGTGAAAAAGAAGGTTAGATGTTTAAATAAAAAGATAGGTAGTTTTTCTCCCGACATAGCTGATTTCCTAATTGCAGCGGTAGAAAAAAACGGTAAAGGATTTATTCCAAACGGCGAATACGTGATAAAAGAGGGAGATAAACTATTTGTTCTGTATCATTCATCAGGTTATGATACTGTAAAAAGATGGTTGATAGGGTGAAAACAGAGTGAGGGGGAGAATAGTACTTGGGACCATAGGTACAATCGTTAAATTTTTTTCTCTACCTTTGTTGATACCTATAATAGCTGCGTTTTATTTTTCAGAACCAACCTTGTTCACCTTTTACTCTGTAGATATACCCTTAAACGCAGTGATTTTCCTTTTATGTTCAATCTTGACGCTTATAGTAGGTTTATTTCTTGAAAAAATTGGTAGCACTGAAGATTTTACAGACAAGGAAGGTTTCGCCATCGTTTCAGGAGGATGGTTGTTTGTAACTTTTTTCGCTGCGTTACCATTCATGTTAACAAAAAGTCTGACAACATTTCCAGATGCCTACTTTGAAGCAATGTCAGGTCTCACAACCACTGGTGCAACTGTTCTTTCTTATCCATTAGAAAACCATTTTCAGAGTGTACTCCTGTGGAGAGCACTACTACAATGGGTAGGAGGAATGGGTATAATCGTTTTAAGCGTAGCTGTGCTATCACGTCTTACCCATGGTGGCCGTAAACTGATAGAATCAGAGGCACCAGGCCCCTCCATGCATAAGTTGAAACCAACTATAATGCAGACAGCAAAGCTCCTATGGCTGGTATACGTGTTTTTTACTGTAGCCGAAATCGTTGCATTAAAAGCGGTCGGTGTACCTCTATATGAGTCGATATATCACGCTTTCACCACTCTCTCCACTGGTGGTTTCTCAGTTCACACCAGCAGCATCGCCCATTATTCACCTATAGTCCATTGGATAATAATGTTTTTTATGATTATAGCTGGTACCAACTTTACTTTACATTACTATGCCATACATGGAAAAAAAGGAAGCTACCGTAAAGACCCTGAATTCAAAATGTATCTCTCTGTAATCGCAATAGTAGTATCTCTAATAGGTTTCGATCTAATAATGAACGGCTATGGCATGTTAGAAGGGGTGAGAAACGCCATCTTTCAAGCCGTATCTATAATCACGACTACAGGATACGCTACGGCTAACTACGATGCATGGTCTAGCTTCTCCAGATTTCTAATATTAATCTTAATGTTCATAGGAGGCTGCGCAGGATCAACTAGCGGAGCTATGAAACAAGTTAGAATACTTCTGATGCTGAAAATGTTGAAAAAGAAACTACATCAAATTCTGCATCCCAACGCGGTTATACCAGTCCGATTAGGTAAAAGCATTGTAGATGATAGAACACTCCAAACGATTACCATGTTCTTTTTTGCATACATCTTGATTTTTATTGTCTCCACCGCAGCAATGTTAGCAATGGGTTTAGATCTTATATCTGGTGCATCAGCCGTAGCATCATGCCTAGGAAACATTGGTCCAGCTTTAGGAATTGTAGGACCAAATCATAGCTATGCAGCTATACCTAGCTTTGGAAAAATATGGCTGACAGTATGTATGTGGCTGGGAAGACTAGAAATATTCACAGCTTTAATCCTACTGGTTCCCACTACCTACAAACGTGAAACATTTCTAGAATGATTTTCAATATTTATTTTTAAGTGTTAAAAACGATTAAGTTTTTTTATAAGAGTGATATATAGAATCAGAGAAAGATTAGAGGGTTCTATGAGTAAAACTAAATCTAAAAACAAAAATAAAACTTCATCCTCCACAAAAAAGAGTGGTAAAAAAATTTTGATTGTTGATGACGACCAAGATATCCTAGTCTCCGTTGGGCAGATATTAGAGAAAGAAGGATATGAAGTGGTATGCGCTGAAGGAGGAAAACAATGTTTCGAATATTTGGAAGCAGGTGAGAAACCTGACTTGATACTTCTTGACATAATGATGCCACTAATGAGCGGATGGAATGTACATGAAGAACTCAAATCAAAAAAAGACTGGAAGAATATACCTATTGTTTTTCTTACCGCCAGAGGAACAGATACAGCAAAAGAGATGTGTTTAAAAAGAGGATGCGGCTATATCAAAAAACCATTTAAGGTAGAAAATCTTAAGGAAAAAGTTAGAGATTTTTTAGATAAAAAATAAACTTGATTTTTTCAACTGAAATTAAAAAAGTTTTTAATAATGATAAATCATATTGTTTATCTGAAAAAGGATGATGGGATGCGGTTTATCAGAGATCAAAAGTGATACAGTTACTTTCAGTTGTTTCTTCAACAAGTTTTTTTCTTTGAGGTTTTAGGTTTTATGGAAGAAGATTATGACATAGTGGAACAGCTGCGTAAAGAAGAGCGTGAAGGTAAACTCTATAACAAATCCAAAGATAAAACAATAAAAACAGTTGAAAAAAAACGTATACAGGAAACCCCAAGTTTTGAAAACAAAAAAGAAACAGATTTTGAAGAAAAACATGATTTTAACTCAGGTTTAATACTCATAAATGAAGACGAAAAAATTGTTGCATGGAGCAAAAATATTGAAGAGTTACTTGGTTTCAATAAATACGATTTATATTTGAAACAAATCCAGAGTTTTTATCCAGAGGAAAACTGGCAGAAGATAAAAAACAAAAGAGGTAATTGTTTCGTAACAAACATCGTCAGAGGAAAAGACAACAAAAAAATAGAAGTGAACACATCGGTTAGTAACCTTAAAAACTCTGAGGAAAGTTCTGTCGGTAAATTAGTCGTTCTAAAAAAAAATAGTGGCAGAGAGAACATAGAAAAGGAGAGTAATGATTTTTCAAATCTTCGGTATAAAGAAATCTTTGAGGCTTCTAGTGATTTTTTAGTTTATTTTGACACCTATGGACGTATTATTGATGTTAATCAGCGTGTACTAGAATTTGCCGATTTTGAAGACAAAAAAGAAGTTGTTGGTAAATCGTTTTCTGTTTTTGAACACCTTTTTTCAGGTGAAGGCCTTAAGAAACATGTTGAAGTGATAAGAAACGGATGTAGAGGTATAACTGTTAAAGAATATGAAAGTGAACTTTTTACCAAAGATGACTCAAAATATAGGTTTTTATTTAGCACTGATTTGATTAAGGAAGATGAAGAAGTAAAAGGTATTCTTTTTAGAGGTAGAGATGTCACTCAGAGACAACGAGCCTGGGATGAATTAGTTAAACTCGAGGAGAGATATAGAGTTTTAGCGGAGACATCTGCTGACGGTGTAATAACTGTAGATGAGTTAGGGCGACTAACATATGTCAACCCTTCTTTTGAAAAAATCTGTGGACGCCGCAAAAGTCAGATGTTGGCTACTCTTTTCAGAGAGTATCTATCCGATGAATCCATATATCTTTTCCAACAAGTTTTCATAGATACTCGTAAAGAAGATAAAAAAGTTTCAGGTGTAGAGTTAGAGGTAGTTAGACCAAATCATGAAGTAGTACCGATAGAGGCAAATGTTGCACCCATTTGGAAAGAAGGAGATTTCTCAGGGATGATCTGTACAATTCGTGATATTACTGAGCGAAAAAAAGTAGAGGAAGAATTGAAGAAATCAGAGAAACTTAAAACAGAATTTATGAATATCGCTGCTCATGAACTAAAAAGCCCAGTTACACCTATAAAAGGATATCTAGATTTAATTATATCAGATGAAAAAACTAGTGAAGATGTTAAAAAATTCGCTAAGATAAGTCTACGTAACGCAGAACGGCTACTTAAACTAGTCAACGATATTTTAGACGTTTCAAGGTTAGATACAGATACCATGCGTTTCGACATGGAACGTATAGACACAGTTGAGATCCTAGAAGAAATAGTTGAAGACATGAAACCAGTGGTAGAGAACAAAGGATTAGATTTTAACGTAGAAATACCCGATAAACTATCGGACGTTATGGGTGATAGATATAGGCTTTCACAGGTTCTTAAAAACCTTATGAGTAACGCTTTGAAATTCACAGATGAAGGAAGTATAACTATAAAAGCTGAAGATGAAAAAGATCATGTATTAATCTCAGTCATAGATACCGGCGTAGGTATGTCAAAGGAAGAATCAAAAAATGTTTTCTCAAAATTTTACCAAGCAGATACCGGCGAAGACCGTAAAAACGAGGGAACAGGACTTGGGCTTTTCATATGTAAACAAATCGTAGAGAAACATAATGGTGAAATATGGGTTGGAAGTGAAGTAGGAGAAGGCAGTACTTTCAACATAAAACTTCCACATCTATAAAAATTTGTTAAACTCAAATAACGAATTTGGTTAACAAAAAATATATTATACATACAGAATCATATTGCAACAAACTCCACAAAAAACTAGATTTGGATTCACAAGGAGGAAACAAAAAATTAAAAAGAAATGTCCAGAATGTGGTGGAAAAGCAGTAAAATTATATCAAAACAAAACCATAGAGGGAAAAAGGAGATGGGTGCCTGTCGCCTGGAGATGTACAGAATGCCATCATACCTACAACGTAGTAGCAGATACCTTGATGTACAAAATAGGTCATGAACCATATAAAGAAGAAATCGGAAAAAAATGTCCAAAATGCGATAAACATCTAGTAAGAGTATACAGACATATCAACCCTAAACATGGGAAACAAAAATGGGTTTCACTCGCCTGGTACTGCGAAAGATGCAGATATATATGGACTGACAAAAAAGAACAATAAAAAAAAACTAATTTTTTTCCTAAATCGTTAAATATAAGAATTGTTTTTAGGGCAACCTGGAAGAAACAAAAAAAATTCTTAAGAGGTATATAAAAAAATTATGAAACGAAGTTCTCGTTCCTGGAAAAAAAGAGGAAACATGCGCTGGAAATGGCGTAAAAAACGAATGCGAAGAGAAAAGAAGAAGAGGAGAAAGTAATTCACAATTAAAAAAAAATGAGAGGGGGCATGGTGTAACCCGGCATCATTGTGGGCTCCAGTTAGGTATGATTACAAGAGGGTCATCTGATTTTGGTGATGAATAACTGGAGCGATGACCTAAAAGAAGAGACCCGCCGATCTGGGTTCAAATCCCAGTGCCCCCATCCTAATTAAACTACAAAAAAAGAAAAGATTAAAAACCCTCTCTGGAATCTGGAATTGTAAAAGGATGGCTACAACATATGGAACTCATGGGATATAAAATAGAAATCAAACTAAAAAATTTCAACTTTTACAGCATAGTTTCCCTTTTAATGTTAATACTTGGTATACTATTCTACATCCAATGGGGTACCAGATATGGCATATGGTATGATATAGGTATTTACTCTGTAGTCATAATTTTTGTTTTAGCAGGCATAATTGGTTTTATCTTGTCGTTGACCCCTAAACAAGAAGAATAAAAAAAGATAGATTTTTTTTAAATCATATTCCAGTTTAAAACTGGGTTTTTAGAAGCTTCTACTTCATCTACTTTTTTAACCGACGTATTGTTAGGAGCATCCTTTAAAACACTAGGTTTTTCATCTGCTATTTCAACCAATGTGTCGACATATTTATCGAGCTCTTTTTTGGACTCAGTTTCAGTTGGTTCTATCATCAAAGCTTCTTTAACATTCAATGGAAAATACATAGTAGGTGGATGTACACCGTAATCTAGCAGTCTTTTAGCGATATGCATCGCTCGGATATCTTTTTCTTCTTTGAGTTTTTCGCAGCTTAAAACAAACTCGTGTTTTCTAAGTTTCTTGAAAGGCATCTCGTATTTACCAGTTTGAAGTATTTTTTCTTTCATATAATTAGAGTTCAACACCGCCACCTCTGAAGCTTCCTTTAAACCGTTTTTGCCCATCATAGTGATATATGTATAGGCTTTGAGGATAGCTGAAAAGTTTCCATAAAAATTAGTTATTTTACCTATGCTTTCTGGAGCTACATAATCAAAAATGTATTCTCCATCTGGTTTTTTACCAATTCTTGGTGTTGGTAGAAATTTTTCTAGCTGAATTTTTACGCCCAATGGTCCGCTTCCTGGTCCACCTCCTCCATGAGGTGTGCTAAACGTTTTATGTAGGTTTAGATGAACTATGTCGAAACCCATGTCGCCAGGTCTTGCTTTACCCATGATAGCGTTCATGTTGGCTCCATCATAATAAAGCAGAGCTCCATGATCATGAACCATATCCGCGATTTCAAGTATGTCTGATTCAAAAATGCCGAGTGTGTTAGGGTTTGTTAGCATGAAACAAGCTGTTTTATCAGAGAGAGTTTTCTCCAAAACGTTGAGATCAACGGTTCCTTCACCGTTAGATGGAATCTCTGTTAGTTTAAAACCTGCCATAGAGGCACTAGCAGGGTTGGTGCCATGAGCGGTATCTGGAATTATAACCTCGTTTCTCTCCTCTTCACCGTTATATTCATGGTATGCTCTAGCTATAAGCAAACCGAGGAATTCTCCTTGTGCACCAGCAGCAGGTTGTAAAGAAAAATAGTCCATACCAGTTATTTCACATAACATCCGTTCTAGTTCAAACATGATCTGCAGGTTACCCTGAACTGTGGTGGTATCTTGACATGGATGGGTTTTGGAAAAGCAATCCCAACTAGCAATGTCTTCACATATTTTAGGGTTATATTTCATGGTGCAAGACCCCAATGGATAAATCCCGTTTTCTACACCATAATTCATCTGACTTAGACGATGAAAATGTCTAACCACTTGGGTTTCATCTAGATTAGGTAGATCAACCTTTTTTTCTTTACGTAAAGATTCTGGGATATCTTCAGGAGCTTCTTTTTTAGAAGTAGAGTCATCAGAAAGTTGTTTAAGCAATGGTTCATCAAAAACTGCTGATCTATATTTGACCATAAAATTATGCCTCCTCCTGTAAAACTTTGTTTAAACGTTCAAAATCATCATCACCATATACTTCGGTCACACCAAAAAGCATGCAGTTGTCTAAGCCAGGTAGAGAGTCAACTGGTAAACCACCTTGTATATCGTGGTTTAACAATCTATCGTTAAGAGTTTCTACGTCTCCATCATATTTTATAACCATCTCGTTGAAATGAACTCCGTTAAACCGTCTATTGAAACCATCGATGTCTCGTAGAATGGACATCAATTTCTGACCGTTTTCAAAATTAGTCTCTCCTATCTCTTGTAAGCCCTCTCCGCCGAGCCAAGAGAGATAAACACAACATGCCAAGGCACATAAACCCTGATTGGTACAGATGTTGCTAGTGGCGCGACCACGACGAATGTGTTGTTCTCTTGTCTGTAGACTCATACAAAAAGATTGTTTTCCATCTTCGTCTTCGGTTAAACCAATTATACGACCAGGCATTTTACGTAAAAACTTTTTTTTACAAGCAAAAACACCTAAACTTGAACCACCGAAATCTATAGGGATACCTAAACCGCTGCCCTCAGCTATCACTATATCCGCATTATATTCACCAGGGTTTTTAACTATCCCCAGAGAGAAAGGATCGACACCTACAACAAACAGACTATTAGCATTATGAACAATTTTTTCGATTTCTTCAACCTGATTTTCGAAAACCCCGAAAAAATTAGGGTTTTCAACATATACACCTGCTGTTTTCTCATCTACTATTTCTTCAAGTTTAGAGACATCTATTCTTCCAGATTTTTCATCAAAATCAATGTATTCTATTTCAAGATCTGCTCCACGTACATAGTTTTTTAAAATAGATTTTTTCTCCCTGGAAATATTCTCAGGTACAACAAATTTTTTCTTTTTTCTTTTAACTCGGGAACACATTAAAGCTGCTTCACCCAGGGAAGTAGGTCCATCATAAAGGGAGGCATTAGCTACATCCATACCTGTAAGATCAGCTATCATACTTTGATATTCAAAAATTGCTTGAAGGAAACCTTGGCTTGCCTCTGATTGATAAGGGGTATACGCACTGTAGAATTCAGAGCGGGAAATTATTGATTTAACTACAGCGGGAACATAATGCGGTTTTATGCCTCCTCCAAGAAAACTTAGTAAATGGTTGAAATCTTTGTTTTTACTACCTATTTTCCTCAGTTTTTTTTCTGTTTCTCTTTGAGAAAGCCCTTCAGGTAGATTTAACTCATCAACCCTGATTTTTTTAGGGATGTCAGAAAATAGTTCATCAACATTTTTTAACCCTATTTCATCAAGCATTTCTTTTTTTAAATCAGAATTCGGTATGAATTTCACAGATAATCCCCACCAGGTGTAACAACAAAAGGTTAAAGAAATTTATTGTAAAATTTGGTTTGGGAGAACTTTTAAATCCAAAAAAGGAGATTCTCAGAAAACAGATTGCAGTTCTATGAAATATTATCGTTTTAAAAAAGAGAGAGATAAAAAGCTACGTGTGGGTAAAATAGTATGTTTAGCTAGGACATATAGGAAGCATGCTGAGGAGATGAAATCAGAAACACCTAGTAAACCTGTTGTTTTTTTGAAACCTAGTAGTTCGGTAGTTTTCGATGGAGGATCAATAATTTATCCAGAAATTTCAAACTGTCTTCACCATGAAGTCGAGTTTGGAGTAGTTATAAAAGAAAAATGTAGAAACATATCTAAAGGCCAAGTATCTAAACATGTTTTAGGATATCTAGTAGCTTTAGACATCACAGCTCGAGATCTACAGAGCAAGGCTAAAAAAGACGGTTTACCTTGGTCTATAGCTAAGGGTTTCGATACATTTGCACCTATAAGTGATGTTGTGTTAAAAGATGAAATATCAAATCCTAACGAGGTTTATTTATCACTGAAGATAAATGATGAAGTAAAACAGAGAGATAACACTAGAAACATGGTTTTTACAGTGGAGGAATTAGTTGAATATATATCTCAGATAATGACTCTATATCCTGGTGATTTAATTATGACCGGCACACCAGAAGGTGTTGGAGAAATAAAAAAAGGAGATCTGTTGGAAGCGAAACTTGGTGATTTCTGTCATCTAAAGGTAGATGTAAAATAGTGTTAGTAATCTATACCTCTACGAGATTTTTTATCCTCTTTATAGGGATGCTTTATTTCTTTCATCTCGGTTACTAAATCAGCTACATCTATAATCTCTTCTGGAGTGTCTCTACCTGTTAAAACTATATCTATATTTTTTCCACTTTTTATCACATTCATGACTTTGTCGAGTTTTAACAGCTGAAAATTTATAGCTACAATTATTTCATCTAGAATTACTAAGTCATAACGACCTGAATTGATTACTTCCTCTGCTTTTTTCAAACCCTGTTCAGCTAATTGTATATCAATAGTAGATGGTTTGTTTTTATCTACAAATTCTTTTCTTCCAAACTGGTAGACTTCGAAATCTGGGATTTTATCTATAGTTTCGATTTCACCAGATTTTTGTCCTTTCATAAACTGGATCATACAAACTTTTTTTCCACCACCTACTACCCTCATAGCTAGTCCTAAAGCCGCAGTGGTTTTACCCTTACCACTTCCAGTATAAACCTGTATATATCTGCTACTCAATTTTTTTCAGACCTTCTATATTGTTATCAATCCATTTTTAACGTTATATTATTTTTGTCCAGAGTTGCAAATTACTGGAGGGAGACATCATAAAATAATCAAAGGGAAAAAACATTTATAAGGCTATCATTAATCGTTTCCGACAATATCATGACAAAAAAAGATTACTATGACATTCTAGGTGTAGACAAAGATGCATCTAAATCAGAGATCAAAAAAGCATATCGTAAACTTGCTTTGAAATACCATCCTGACAAAAATCCGAGTGATGAAGCTGAAGAAAAATTTAAAGAAATCTCAGAGGCTTACGCGGTTTTATCTGATGATGAAAAAAGACGTCGTTATGATCAGTTTGGCCATGCAGGTATAGATCAACAATACAGCCGAGAAGATATCTTCAGAGAGGGAGATTTTAGCGACATCTTCCGCAACATGGGCTTCGGTGGCTTTGAAGACATCTTCGATCGTTTTTTCGGAGGAAACATGGGCTTCGGTAGAAGACAAAGACGCCGCCGTGGAAGAGATTTACGATACGACATGGAGATAGGTTTAGAAGATGCATATAAAGGCGTAGAAACCACTATCAGGGTTCCTCGTACTGAAAAGTGTGACGTATGCGGCGGTAGCGGAGCTAAACCAGGTAGCAGCCCCACCACATGTCCAGCATGCAATGGCTCTGGTCAAGTTAAAAAATCCCGTAGAACCGCTTTTGGGATGTTTACACAGGTAACAGCCTGCAGCAAATGTCAAGGAGAAGGAAAAATTGTTGAAGATCCATGCTCTAAATGTAACGGCAGAGGTATGGTAAAAAGAAATAGAGAAATCGAGCTTTCTATACCCTCAGGAGTAAGGAACGGCTCGCAACTTCGTTTAACAGGGGAAGGAGAAGCAGGTCCAGGAGGAAACGGAGACCTATACATAGTGGTACACGTTAAAAATCATCCTAAATATAGAAGAAAGGGAGACGATCTTTATACCAGTAGAAAAATTTCTTTCCCCCAGGCAGCATTAGGAACCAAGATAGAGGTGGAATCTATCGATGGTTCCAAAGAGAAAATGAAGATTCCTAGTGGAACTCAAAACGATGAAACTTTTAGAATCAAAGGTAAAGGTATGCCTCGCCTACATGGAGGGGGAAAAGGCGACCTCTATGTCAAAGTTGAAGTTGAAATCCCTGAAAAACTTAGTAGAAAAGCAAAGAAATTGTTGGAAGAATTAGACGAAGAGTTAAAAAAATAGTCTAACAGTTTTTTCGGTAACTACTGTAAAGAAGGCTGATAACAGTTGTACAACAACGGCTTTTAAACATAAACCACATAAACAGTATACGAGGAGATAGAAAATGTCTGACACAGTATTTATTGACTTCATGAAAACAGTCTCTGTCGTAGCAATGATAGGAATATTATTTACTTACATTGGATATCTTCTGACTTTATAAAAAGATATTTAAAAGATAGATATTTCTTTTTTTGGAATGTAAAAATATTCTGACATCTTTACATTCTATTGATTTTTACACCATAGTTTTAAATAAAGTATGCCGCCAAATCAGTTATCATAGAAAAGAAGATTTTTTTAGGAGGAAATATAGGAATTATGGAACATGAGAAAAGTAAAATTGGGGAATATGGCATCCGTTGGAAAAAGGTTGAGGGATATACTACTAAAGACGGAAAAAAAATACCGCCTCATCTAAGAAAAGAAGAATTTGAATGGAAACATAGCAACTAAAAAAACAGATTTTTTTTAACATAGTTTATCTTAAAAATTATTTTCCAAACAAGTATTGTAGTTAACTTTTTATATAATGAATCATGTTAGTAAAGTGGTTTATATTAAGCTAAAAAAAGGGGGCGGTTAAAGATATATGACCTATTCTATTAAAATAGATGAGAAAACTAAGGCAACTAAAAAAGATTCAAAATCTGAAATATGGGCCGAGATCATAGATTCAGATACAAACAAAAAAATGGATAAACTGATATGGTGGAAAGATAAAAAAGGAGTTATACATGACTGCACCCCCGACCTTCCACCAGAGTTAAGAGAGAAAGTCGACAACGCTTGGCTTGAAAAAAAGAGGAAATGGTAAAAGTAGATAAATGCATGTGATATGCATCTACATCACCGTTGACGCCTTTAGACAATTATTCATGTTTTATGATTTTTAATGTAGAATATTTTTTAAATCATTAGAGTATTTACTTTGATGATAGAGTAAAGGTAAAAAAAAGGTTTTTTGAGGGAAAAAATAAGGATGAAATTTCCTAAGGGAACAAAATTTAAGGACGAAGAAGACCCGGAAACTGGTGAGACGATAAAGATAGCTGTACTTCCTGATGGAAGTGAAATAAAGTTTTGGACCGATGAAGACCTGAAACAAATCTAAAAAAAAACTTTTGCTTTTATCTAAAAAAACAAGGTTTTTTGAAGTTTCTTTTACAAAAAAATAGGAGTTCTAAAAAATATGCCTGAAGTAGACAAAGACGAATTGGATAAAAAGATGAGGAAAAACGGATGGAGTTTTGTAGGTCCCATACTACATTATGAAAAAGCATTGGAAAACCAAGCTTCAGTATACAAAAAAAATGGTAAATATGTAGTATCAGGAATTGATTCCTCTGGAAAAGAAGAGCTTTTAGAGCCTATCGAAAAAGGAGAAGCAGAAAAGAGAGTAAAAGAAAGCATGGAAGAGATAAAAAAACATATGTTTTCCTCTATAGAATAAAAAAAAAGAATATAGTTTTTTTTTTGGAGCAGAGTTTTATTTAACTCCAAGTTTTGATGGATTCCTTAATTATCTGTAATGATTTAGCTACTATTTCATCATCTACAGGAGAAAAAGATGCTCTTGCTATAGCCATCGGTATACGACGTATATATTCTGACATCCTTAGATCCCTTCTTAGTTTGGTGTCATAGTGTTCATCTACCAAAGAGTTTATTTCATCTATATAGTTGTCAACGGTTTCCTCTGAAGCAGTGATATCAGGTTGGAATTCCCTCGCTAGTTTAACCCATTGATCATAGTAATCATGTTTCTTTTTGAATTCGTTTCCACCGTAGAATTTTTTTCTGAACAGGTTTCTTCTTTCATCTCGGCTTATATTAGCAACCTTTACTACTAACGCACAACGACTCATCAATAGCGGGGATAGCCCTATATCTGATATAGCGTCTTCTCCAAAAACTTTGGTTTTTGGGTTAGCAAAGGCTATCATTATGAAATGACTCTCGATGTCTTTATGTAGTTTGGCAGAGTGAACTGTACATTTCCCGTTTGAAAGCAGCTCATAACAGTATTCTATATCTTCCTCAGGGATCTTATCGAATTCGTCGACCAAGACTAGTTTTTCGTTAGCATGTGGAAGGGCTCCAAGGTCACCAGTACCTAGATTACATACTAATCCAGAACGGGTAGTATTGGCTCCAACTGTAGTAGCATTGGAAAATTCTTCTTTTATTATGTCCATAGCCATAGTTTTACTGCTACCTGGTTCACCTATTATCAGGGAGTGAACTGGTTCTTCAAAAGTTGAAAACATACTTGCTGATATGACTTTTTTCATCACGTCGTTTCCATGTATCTCTTGGAAAACATTTTTCCAGAAACCGTCGAAACCTCTTTCTTTAGCAAATTCTTTTAGTTCATCTTCAGGTAGTGTTATCCCTCTTTTTTCTTCTTCTTTACGTCTTTTGGTTTGTATCATCTCTTGTACTGCTTCTGCTTTCTGCAAAACTTTATCGAATTTTTGTGATTCTCTATTTAAAACAAGGATGTTTTCTTTGGTTTCCAGAGAGGCGTTACCCCATCCTGCTGCATAGACGTTCAACATGTTCAGAATTGCTTTACGGATAGCTCTATCATGGCCTTTAACTTCGACTTCCACAGTGTCTTCATCTTTGATGTTTATATCTAAAATGTTTTCATTAGCTAAGATGTTTCTAGCTCTCTGAATCAACCTGGTGCCTTTGCTGTTACCCATACCTAATGTTTTGGTTGATTGCAAAGCAATCTGTTTGAGAGTAGTCATACCCATACTTTCAAGTTTTTTTCTATCAGAGGGGGCAACTCCGAGTTTACTTAAATCGTCTTCAACCATCGTTTGTTTTACGCTCCTAACCCCATAGGATTGTAGTACCCCTTTATAAAAAATTTGGAAAAAAATGTTTAGTTTCTATTCGCTGAAAAAATACATCGTTAAAAAATGTTTTCTTTTGAAAATTTCGATTATTTTTTAAACAGGTTCGTGATATATAATTTGTTCACGAGGGTGTTTTTTGATGGGAAATAAAAATAGATATACTTTCACTAAACCAATGCAGATACCATTATTTGAAGAGAAAGACGATGGAACTTTAAAACAATACAAAAAAGAAGAATAGGACTCCCCCCATATTTATGAGAGATAGGAATAACTCAGTTTTGTAGGTGGTTTTCTTCTATTGGATGAAAAAGAGTTCCAGGAACTTCAAGATTTTGGTACAGGTATAGAAAAAACTTCAGAGAACAATGATGAAAATAAAAAAGAACATTTTTCTAAAAAACTTCAGAGAAAAAAATCCCATTTTTTCAAAAAAACCGGTGTTTCTATTAAGAATAGGGTTTCTAAAACAGGTTACTTTTTTAAAAAATTGTTATATAATTTAGGATATATCTGCCTATCTAAAATACATGGTTTTTTCCGAAAGTTTCACGCCTGGCTATATATGCGGAGGATGCTTTCTAAGAATGAAAAAATTGCATATCGAATAGTTGAAAAACGGAAGAAAAGATGGAACAAAACTATCGTTGTCCGTAAACGTATCCCTTTTTATTTTAACTA
>JAZKSG010000009.1:0-39778 GCA_036626215.1 Thermoplasmatota archaeon | reverse complement strand
GCCAGAACCACCGCCACTATAACTATTACCAGTGAGAAGCTCCACATCACCTACTGTCCTTGTCTTAGCAAAGCTAGACAGACTACCGTCAACCATATAACCAGGGTCATACTCCCATTCCTCACCACCAGAATCATAGCTATCAAAGTAATAAGTAACAGTATCAGCCTTAACAGGTTCTATTTCTAAAAAAAATCCACTGAAAAAAGATAAGAATAAAAAAACCAAGATTAAGTAAACTCTTAACTTTTTCATTAAGAAAAAACAATATGGAGATAAACTTTATACTTTTTCCTTACCTCTTCACCAGAGAAAGTATACCACAGACCAAATCCATCTTTTTAGACAATCGATAATTTAATCAATAAAACATACATTTTCCCGCATAGAATTTAAAATGTTTCAAGCAAGAATCAAGATTGGTTTAAAAAAAGGGATATCTGATCCTGAAGGCGCAAATACGTTGAAAGCCCTGCAGTTGTTGGGTTTCAAAAACGTCAAAGAAGCAGAGACTTTTAAAATTGTAGATTTAACTATTGATGAAAACGATGAAGAAAAGGTAAAAGAAAGTGTTGAAGAAATGTGTGAACGCCTCCTAACCAACCCAGTTATACATGACTATATGATTGAAATCAATAAAATATGAATTTTTTTAATACAGGGGAGATAAAAGTGTCTGTTGAACATTTGTATATTAAAAGAGATGATGTATCTGATATTATAGAAGTAGATATTCTTTCTGCTTCTGATGATGACTTAAAAAAAATTAGTGAAGCACTAGGTATAGCTCTCTCTGTTGAAGAGATGAAAAGAATCCAGAATTATTTCAGTGGCGAAGACAGGAATCCTACAGATGTTGAGTTACAAGCTTTAGGTCAAGCTTGGAGTGAACATTGTTGTTATAAATCAAGTAAGGTTCCCTTAGAAAAAAATGTTTTTGGAATAGAAGAAAATAAAATTGTAGCTAGGGAAGATGCTGGAGTAGTAGAATTTGATGATAATCATTATTATTGCGCCGCTCTGGAGTCCCATAACCATCCCTCAGCTGTTGAACCATATGGAGGAGCTGCAACAGGTGTAGGAGGAATTGTGAGAGACATCGTTTGTATGGGTGCTCAACCTATTGCCTATATAGATCCATTGTTTTTTGGACCATTAGATATATCTGTGGAAAATGTTCCTAAAGGAACGAAGCATCCTCGTTTTTTATTCAAAGGCGTAGTAGATGGAATCAGAGATTACGGGAACCGTATCGGGATTCCAACGTTGGCAGGTCAAGTTTATTTCCACGAGGGATACACAGGGAACTGCCTTGTAAATGTCGGTTGTATCGGCGTAATGGAGAAAAAACGTCTTATTCACTCTCGTGTAAAAGCTCCAGGTAATGTCTATATTTATGTTGGTGGTAAAACAGGGAGAGATGGAATTCATGGAGTAACTTTTGCTTCCGCTGAACTTACCGATGAAAGTGAGGAGAGCAGTAGATCTGCCGTTCAAGTAGGAGACCCCATCACCAAAGAACCTCTTATGCATGCTACATTAGAATGTAACAACAAAGGACTTTTAGAAGGTTTGAAAGATTTTGGAGGAGGGGGGCTATCTTGTGTATGTGGAGAACTTGCCTATGATGCCGGTTTTGGAGCAGAGATACATTTAGATGAAATACCTCTGAAGGAGAAAGATATGTCTCCTTGGGAGATCTGGGTTTCAGAAAGTCAAGAAAGAATGATGTTTGTAGTTAAACCAAAAAATGTAGAAAAGGTTCTACATATCTGCAAACAATGGGATGTCAACGCAGTAGCTATTGGAGAAGTTATAGAAGATCAGATTATAAAAGTATTAAAAAATGATAAAAAAATTTTGGAACTTGATCTAGATTTTTTTACAGGTGGACCAGTTTATGACACCTGTCAGAGGCCTTACAAAAAACCAGAATATAAAAAATTAGAAAAGAAAGAAAAAGATTTTTCACAACCCAAAAATCTAGACAAAATACTACAAGACCTATTGTGCTCACCTAACATTGCATCCAAAGAATGGGTTATCCGACAATATGATCATGAAGTAAGAGCAAATACAGCTATAAAACCACTTCAGGGTAAAATAAACAATGAAGGACATGGCGATGCAACTGTTTTAAAACCGTTAGAAGACAGTTTTCGTGGATTAGCAGTTACCGCCGATGTAAACCCACGTTTCATGGAGCGTAATCCATATAATGGCGGCTGTTCTGCTGTTGATGAAATCTGCCGTAACCTGGTTGCTGTCGGAGCTAAACCAGATGCATTATTAGACTGCCTTAACTTTGGTAACCCTGAAAAACCAGAGCGGATGGGTGAATTTTATGAGGCAACACGAGGTTTAGGCGATATAGCCCGCTTTCTAAAACTTCCTTTTATGTCTGGAAATGTTAGTTTCTACAACGAGTCGATGGTTTCTTCTGTTCCGCCAACACCTGAAATAGCAGGAATAGGCATAGTAAAAAATATTAAAAACTGTGTAACTTCAGATTTAAAAAAATCTGGCAACCTACTTTATCTTGTTGGAAAAAATACAGATAAAGAGATGGGTGGATCAGAATATTATAAACATCTCAGTGTTGAAGGAGGAAAAGTACCTCATGTAGATTTCGACATACTCAAAAAGTCTATTGATGGTTTGTTAGAGTGTATAGAAAAAAGATTGGTTTCATCCTGTCATGATATAAGTGAAGGAGGAATAGCGGTATGCCTCTCAGAGATGGCTATAGGTGGAGAAACAGGTGTAGAAGTAGATATATCAAAAACTGGGGATATAAGAGATGATTTCAAACTTTTCTCTGAAAGTAATACTAGATGGATCGCAGAAGTTGAAAAAAAAGAAAAAGATAAATTTGAGAAAACTTTGGAGGAAAAACAAGTACCTTTTGTTTTGATTGGAGAAACTAAGAAGAATGGTTTGTTAATAAAAAACGATGGAAGAGTTTTAATCAATCAAAAAATCCATAATTTGAAAGATCTCTGGAAAAACAGTATTATGGATATAATGGGTTGAATAGAAACTTTAAAAAGGGAAAAACGGTTTTTTTGTTACTTAGTATGATGAGCGAACCCTTGCTGAGCTCCTATTTTTGTTGGGGCGATGATGAAGATCTTGAGTGCTGACAATAAAAAAATTTACTAAAATTTTTTCTTTTAACTTTTTTAAAAGGTAATCTTTTTAAAGTACTAACTCATTTTTGGTAATGTACTCGTAATGTTTAGTTTGGTGAGTTGAAGGGATGGGAAGCAGTCGAAGAAACAACTTGAAAAAAATCTTAGTTTATTCTTCAATTATTCTAATTCTGTTCAGCATAAATAATGCTTTAGTCTCAGCTAGCGATACCAACTTTAAATTTGCTTTAGATACCAGATATGATGGAGGGAGTTATCGCGCAGTCTATTGTGATGAATCTTTTGTATATACTGCTTGCTATGATCAGGGTATAAAAGTTTACAACTTCGATGGAAACAATTTCTACCTTTCAGATCGCTACAAACCTATGGAAGACACGTTTTGTCTAGATGTAGATGGTGACGGTGAATATGTTTATAGTAGTTGGAAATCCAATGGTTTGAAAGTTTTTAGTGTTAAAGATGGTAAACTTGTTTTAGAAGACATAGTATCTGATGGCGCCACATATAGAGGTGTTTACAGTAAAAACGGTTTAGTTTTTGCCGCTTGTGATAACGGGGGTTTAAAAATATTTGATTTCGATGGTGACAAATTATCTTTAAAAACAGAAAGGGATGATGGCGGAAAGTACCTAGATGTCTTTTACGATAACGTTTTTGTTTATACATGTGGAAATGACGGTTTGAAAGCCTATCATTTAAAGGATAACCGCCTAGAGTTAGTAGATACACAGAAAAAAATTGATGGATCAGTTGGATGGTATTGGGATGTCTATTGCAACAAGGATTTAGTATATGTCGCCTGTGACTACGATGGACTAAAAATTTTTAGATTCAATGGACAACAATTTGAATTTTTAGTTGGAAGAAGTGACGGCGGAAGATATCTAGATGTGTTATTATATGGAAACAAATGCTACACCGGATGTTATGGCGGAGAAGGAGGCATAAAAAAATATAGCCTCCAAGATAAAAAACTTGTTTTGGAAAACTCTTCAAAACCTTTCAACTGTTATGGAATATATAGCGATAAAAGTTTTTTATATACTGCTGCTCACAAGGAAGGAATAAAGGTTTTCCAATCAGCTGAAAAAGACAGGGGAGCTGAGTTTCTTTTCGATGTAACACTATCTCTTTCTAAAGTAACGGTTTCTGAAGGAAAAAACATAAAGGCAATAGTAGAACTCACCAAAAAAGAAGGAAAAGGTGAAGCTGATGGATTGTTAACTTATTCACTTTATGATAGCAATGGTGAACAGATATGGATGGATCAAGACAGCACTTCAACTCTGGTAACCAATGCTTTAACTAAACTTATACCAACTGGTAGTTTTGAACCTGGGGAATACACATTTAAAGTCGTTCAAAAATATGGAGACAATCAAAAAGCATCTGCTCAAACAGCTTTTAAAATTAAAGAACAAAAAACTGGTTTTTGGAGTCCATATATGATTCTGTTCTTTGTCATATTATTCTGTATGGGAGCAGGAATTTTCCTATGGTTTTCAAAAAACAAATTCTTAGACATAAAAGATAAAAAAGAAGTTAAAACTGATGAAGAAGCTTCAACACTGGTGGATCAACTAAGAAAAACAATTCCTTTAGAACATAAAATCAACCAGGATAATAGAGAAGTCATTAAGTTATACAATAGTAGGGAGAATCAAAGAAAAATTAAAAGGAAGTTGATGCAGGAAAAAGCTAATAATCTTGTTGAAAACAAAGAAGATAATGATAGAAATGAAGAGTTTTATGAGTCTCTATATAACTTTATGAAGGATAAACCCCAGTATCAGTTTATAGAATACGAAACAGACTCCTATCAACAAAAAAACTTTTTTGAGAAGTAAAAAAAAAGTTTATTTTTTTGGTAAGGTAAAACTGAAAGTACTGCCTTCACCGGGAGTACTTTCAGCCCATATCTCTCCATCATGTTTTTCTATTATTCCTTTACATATGTATAAACCTAGACCTGTACCAGTTGTTTTTCTAGTTTCACCTTTATCTAGCTGAGAAAATTTTTTGAAAAGCTTAGGTAGATCTTGTTTCTTTATACCTTTCCCGTTATCGTTCACCGAAACTTTTATTTTGTTTTCCTGTTCTGCCACCCCGACCTGTATATCTCCATTTTCTGAAGTAAATTTTATAGCGTTGTTAATAAGATTTCTTAATACTTGCGAAATTCTTTGTTTATCAAAGTTTAAAGATGGTAAATCATCAGGTATTCTAGCATCTATATCTATGTTTTTTTCATCTGCAAGAGGATACATATCTTGGACGACACCAGTAACCGTGTCTTCTATATTGCCTTCTTCTTTCACTAAATTCATAGTGTTTGATTCTAACCGCGAGACATCTAAGATATCGTTTACAAGATAAATCAAAGTATTGGTGTTGCGAAGACATATTTTTATCCATTTTCTTTTTTCTTCATCTATTTCTTTATCCCAGAGAATCATTTCGAGATAGCCTTTGATAGGTATTATAGGTGTTTTTAGTTCATGGGCAGCAATATTCATAAACTCAGTTTTAGCCCGCTCTGATTCCCTAATTTTTTGTTCAGCTTTTTTTTGTTCAGTTATATCTACAAAAGAAGCCATCATACAAATTGGTTCATCTTCTTCGTCTCTCACTGTAGTAGCAGATAGTTGAGCATGAAAAGTATCTCTGTTTTTCTTTTCAGCTTTTAGTTCACCAACCCAACCACCTTCCTCTATAAGGGCATCCATTACTTCCACAAACTTACCTTTAGTCTCCCAGAATTTAACTATAGGTTCACCGATAACCTCTTCATTGTCCTCATAACCCCACATATCAAGAAATGACTGGTTGACATAAGTGACATTTCCTTTCATATCCGCTATAGCTATAGCGTTAATAGAGGAATCAATGGCTTTATCTTTAACTTTTATTTCATCTCTAACTCTTTTTATGTTGGTTATATCTCTACCAGCACCTTGAATACCAACTATTTCACCGTTTCGGGTTATTGGAGAAGCATTTATTTCTACAGTAGCCAAAGAATTATCTTTTCTTTGAACTTCAATGTTAAAACCCTCTACTGTTTTACCTTTTTTCAGCCTCTCTAGGACATCAATCACTTTAGATGTATGCTTCTCTGGGATTAAATCCTTAAAATTTTTACCAAGTATTTCCTCAGAGTTATAACCTGTTATTCTTTCTACAGCTGGAGAAGCATAAGTAATATTTCCTTTTAAATCAAGAGAAAATATTATATCAAAACTTCTTTCAGCTATTCCTCTAAATTTTTTTTCACTTTCAGCTAAAGCATGTTGTGTCTCTTTGAATTCAGTTATATCTCTGGAAATAACCTGAATAGTCTTTTTTGAACCGGTTTTCAGAGGCACAAAAATATCATGGAAATAACGTCCTTTCCCTCGTTTCTCCTCCATAGTCTTGATTTCATCATTTTTTATAGCTTCCTTAGAGATCTTTAATGCTTTTTCAAACACTTCCTCTTTTAGAAATTCTTCAGCATTACGACCAACTACTTCCTTGGGAGTATCATAGGCTAACTCTTCAGCCATCGCCTGATTAGCTGTTAATATCTCTCCATTCTGATCGAATTCAGCTATTATATCAGGAGAGCTATTGATTAACCGTTCATATTTTTCCTTTGCCTCTATCCTATCAGTTATATCACGAGAGATACCTGCTATACCTATGATGTTATCATCTTTATCGGTGAGAGGTATCTTGGTTGAAGACATCCATCTGAATTCTCCATCGTGCCTACGTACCTTCTCGATTTTTCCGACAACCGGCTCACCAGTCTCAATAATTTTTTGTTCATCCTGATAGGCACTTTTAGCATGTTCCTCTGTAAAAAAATCAAAATCTGTTTTACCAACTACTTCCTCTGGATGATCTACACCTAAAAACTCTGCCTGAGAATTATTGACTTTAATAAAACGAGAATGTAGATCCTTAAAATAAATAGTATCAGGTATACTATCCAGCAGTGTACCAAGTAAAATATCTTCATCTACACTATCAGGATACATATCATCGGATGGAACAGCTTCTAAACCAGCCATCTAACCACGCTATATTGTTTTTCAAACATTTTATTCAAAAAGAAAAAAATGTAAAATATTTTTTATTCACCTATGATTTTTTGTATACGCCTAACTAGGTCTCTACTTTCAAAAGGTTTAGTTATATAATCAGAGACATCTAAATCCTTAAGCATCTCCTTACCTTTTTCACTAAAAGAAGCAACAGTAAAAAAAGCTATTTTGATGTCCTCTAAATCTTTGTTATCCCTAATTTTTTCACAGACTTCCCGACCACTCATTTCAGGCATAAACATATCCATCAAAATCAGATCAGGTTTAATATCTCCACTTTCTAGTTTCTCTAAAGCTTCTATTCCATTTGATGCAGTTTCTACGTCGTATCCTTGGGAAGTCAAAAGTGTTTCCACCATCTCTATTGTATCTTCTTGGTCATCTACCACCATAACAGTTTTACTCATTTTTTCAAACATCACTCTCCTAATACTTTATCGACAAGCATACTGATGTCGTTTATCATCTGCTTGTCTATTTTTTCAAGTCTACCAATAAAAAAACCTTGAGATTCATTAGCTTTGATAAGTGAAGAAACTTGTTGAACAAAAAGCGGTATTTCAAATTTTTCTACCTCATTGACAGAAGAAACATCATCAATTACCACACATTTAATATTTTTTTCACGGAGAACTCTTCTCAAATTATCTTTTATTTTTTCTGGCTGATTCTCTATTTTTATACAATTTTTCAACTTATCATCGTTTCCAGAGGCGTTCAAAAAAATTATACCTTCAGTGTTCAAACCATGTTTTTCAAGTGAATCTTTGACTTCTTCACAAGATCTATCAAGGGTTAGATAACATATCCCTTTAACATCTCTAGAAATAGAAGATATTTTATCTTCATAATTTCTTTTTGATGTTATAACGAAAGCCTGCCCATAATCCGATAAACCTTGTATCAAAGCTTTGAACTTATATACACCAGCTACAATGAACGATATAAAAATAACGATAAATAGATCAGAAATAAAGTTAGACCCAGTATACAACTCAAATATTTTTAAAAATTCAAAAAGTAGAAAACCAACAAAACCGATAAGTACTACTAAGAAACTTGACTTTACATCTTTTTTAGTTCTTCTAATTATTCCTGCCAGAAGTATTAGACCCACTAAACCAATGAATAAACCAACAGCGTTAAAGAAAAGATTTGTTTCACAAGAAGTTATGTTCACCTTTCACCCACCTCCCTTATAAATTTCTGTAAATCACTAACAGAGATTTTTAATGCATCATTTTCATAATATTTCTTATCTCTGATTAGACGTCTGACTCCATCTCTGATAGCCTCAGACCTATTAGGATATTCACCTGAATTTATCAGTTTATCCAACTCTTTTAGCATATCTTTAGTTAATCTTATCTGAACGGTCTCCATATTTCTATTTTAAACCTCCATTAGGGGCAAATTCAAAAAAATACTAAATCATCTCACTGAACCAACATCATGATATACATTACGAAACCACTACATAATTCCAATGACTCATAATAAAATTATCCTTACCCATAAAGATAACTCCTTTTTTTATAAATATTTCTCAAAATCTTTACTAGAGACTTTCAATTTTGTAACTTTTCTATGTTCATAAACCAAAGCCAAGACAACTATAACGAAACCCGCCGCTAAAGAAATAATTACAACGTTTTTAACAAGATCAGAGAAACGTATGACTTCGAAAGACACCTTTTCTGAAACAAGATTCTCCTCATCTAAAGAAGCCGCCTTTATTTCGAAAAAATAAGTTCCTTCCTTAGTGTCATCTGGTATAAAAAAACTTTTATGGAAAGATGTCACATTTCCTCCAGTAGCAACCATCAGAGTCTCACTTTCATAAACTATCAATTTATCATTTTTTTTGTTATATATCCTATAGGTAAAATCTATATCTTCACCATCATTAACTATAACTCCCTCCTCGGTTCCATTAAAATCTTTTACTTGAAAAATAAATTCTGCTAAAGAACCAGCTTTAACTTTTTTTACATTAATAGGACCTTCAATCTCCATTTTTGTATCCGAAGAATCATCAAAGGCTGAAACAGTTTTACAGTTATAACACAAAAAAACAGAGGATATAATAAACAAAAGGATTAGATAGACGATATTTTTTCTTAGGGTACATCCTCTTAACGACAAAGTTTAATCCCTTCTAGATTAGTTGAAAATAGAATTGCCTAACTATAGTTTAATCTTTTTGTCAACAAAAAAAATCTAAACTATATCCTTTATTTTATTTGCTATTGACTCAAGAAATAGTTTATCTCCATCGTCAAAAGCGTTCTTGACATCTGAATCAATATCAATCTCCCCTATTGTTTCTCCATTTTTTATTATTGGCACCACAATCTCTGACTTAGTGGAAACAAAACAGGCAAGATACCGACTGTCTTTACTAACATCAGGTACTATCTCAGTTGAACCAAATTCAGCAGCAGAACCACAGACTCCTTCACCTACTGGTATACGAGTATGTTCGGTTGAATGGGAGCCTTGCCATGGACCTAAAACTAAATCATCACCCTCTATTATATAGATACCAACCCAACTGTATTTCTTAAAGTTTTTTTGTAAAAAATCTACAACATTTTGTAAAATTTTTTCAGAGTTTTCATCTTTTTTTAACAGGCTGTATATCTTCTCCTCAGCTTTTTTGTAATCCATAAAAATCCTCCTTTAAAAATCTGAGAGACATGTCTGCATATTTTCAGGGCGAGAAGGAATCTCAATTGCTTTTTTATCCTCTGGTAAATGTATTTTACCATATTCTCCGCCCCCTCCAGGAATAATTATGACTTTATTTTCACGGAAAGCTTTAATGGCTCTAGTAACGGCAGGAGGAGAAACTTTAACGATTTTATTGATATCTACTTCAAGTAAAACATTTATTTCACTACTGAAAGCATCTATAAGTTCCTTCCAACGGTTAGAAACTGTTTTGGTAAACGGATTACGTTGACCCACTGCTTTTGTAATAATCTCAGATAAAGGTATAAGATGAACATAGTTAGGGCGATGATCAGGATGTTCTGGTTCTTCAAAATCAGCTTTTTCGTTTATTTGATCTTGGACTCCTTTTTTGATCTGTTTACCGCAACTACAACGCCAACGTCTCCGGATTGCATCTTTCAAAGTAAAATGAGTATAGCATGAACGACAAGCAGATTCATGATATTTTCCTTCCTCCGGAGGAAGACCAACATTCAAGATAGGTTTTCTTCCACCTCTTCTAAGAACAGCTTTTTTTATCTCATTAAAAGAGACATCCTTTACTTTAAACCGGTTAAATTCACGACCGAGGCGCACCGGATGGGGGCTATGACAATCTGAGTTAGAGAGAAAAGTTAGGTGATGTAACTCTTCTATTTTATCTGCATGGTAAGAATCAGCACTTAAACCTAATTCTAAAAAAGAAACATAATCTGACATGTCTCCATAACAGTCTCTAAGTGAATCATAATAGGCATATATAGCGGTCCATGGAGTAAAAGCATGAGAAGGCCCTATCAAAGCATCTACATCTTTTGCGGCTTCTGCAAGTTTTTCTCCACTCATGTTTACATTTGGTCGACCATCTCGATCCAAGTTTTTTGATCTATTTTTTATCTGTTCTTTAAAATCTTTAACTTTTGATAAACTAGGGAAAAATAAGAGATGGTGAACCCTTTTTTCGGCTTCTATTTCAGTAGTTAATACGAAACGGGTGTTGTTTTTTTCAAAAGTTCCTTCGTCAACTTTTTCACAGTTTTCAATTTCTTTTAACCATAGAGGATGTAAGCAGTCGCCTGTTCCTACTATATCGAGTCCTTTCCCAGGAGCTGCTTTGGCTATATTTTCAATGGTCATTCTGTCGCTGGTAGCTCCAGCGTAACGAGAATGGATGTGTAGATCAGCATTAATTATCATTGTTTTTGTAAATTAAGCCTCCTTCTTATATTTTTTAAATACATTTGTTTCTTTTGTTATTCTTTACCAGATTTTTCTTTTATCTCTGCTTCTTCAGTGTTTTCCTCGGGTTTACCATTTTCCTTTGGTTTCTGTTTTTCTTTAGAAGAATCAGACGTAAAATCTTTTTTCTTCTTTGATTTTTTGTTGACAGATGTTTTAGTTTCAAAAAAATCGGATTTAGATATAACTTCTATGATTCCCGCAGCTATGAATATCAATCCAGATGATAAAAGCAGTTGGCCTCCCAGTCCAAGACCCCATTTTATTTCTAGTTGAGCTGTAAAGTTTTCTCCAGGTAATTCAACATTTTCTGTTCCTTTAAAAGGGGAACTAGAGAAAGAATCGACTAAATCCAGGGTAAAATTTTCACCTCCAACAGCGCCTATATTTGATGAAACAATTGATCCTAATGCAACGATGGCTACCAAGATAAAGATGATGGGGAGCATTGTTTTTATGCCTCTCCAAATGTATTTCTTCCCAAGTTTTTTACTTCTGGATATCCCAATGGAACGCAGAATAAAGAAAAACAGTCCTATACCTATGAAGAGGGAAAAAGGCAGTATGAAAGATCCCATAGGCATTGGTCCTTCTTCTCCAGGTATAGTCATCTGTACTCCTTTTAAACCATCTATTGTTAATAGATCCTGCATACCTTCTGTTTCAAATGCACCAAGCTCTCCTCCCTCAGAGATAATACTATATGATACACTATACCACTGGTTAAACAAGCCAACTAAAGCCACAATAATACCGATTATACAAAGGATATTCCCGATACTTTTCAAGTTAATACCATCAATATACAAAATTGAGCATATCCTTGGTCCAAGACCATATTTTTTGTGCCGCCGGTAGATAAAAAACAGAATCAACGCCAACACTAAAAAAGTGAACAATAGGAAAATAGTTACAAAATTATATATTAGCCATTCAAGTGTGAAAAATGTGCTACTTGCTTCAGGTATGTTTTCACCCCATGAAACAGGATCTGTCCACATCTTTCCGTCGCTTCTATATTTAGGGCCTTGAGGTCCAGTTTTACCGAGGAATAAACCTGATATTGCTTCTTCTTTGTTATCTCCGATTTCACCCCATCTACCTGAGAAATTTATCCAACTTTGGGTTTCTATATTTTCTAAAACATATTGATCAGGTTTTAGCACCTTGCCATTATCAGCGACTGTATCGGAAGATAAACCCAATTTTCCAGAGTAAGAGCGTAGGTAGTTAGCATGGCTACCCTGTGCCACATAGACTTTTACATGATTTCCTTTGTGTTCTACAAGATCCCAAGATGCTTGTTGTCCCATGTTGTGTTGACTATAAGCAACCCATTTTGAACCGGTTTTTGGGATAACTATCTGCACTAACTCCCAGTCGCCTTCGTGCTGATTTAAATTGCCGTCGTTAAAAACGTAGAACATCCAATATTGTATAACCGTGTTTGAATTGTCTGTATATGTCCGATAGTAGACCGTGGCAGGATATTTATTTTTATCACGGTTTTTATAGTGAGAAACCACACCGTTATCTTCTATTGTTCCATGGATGTTATCATAAAAAAACATTTCAGCTTCTTCTGGCTCAATCAATTGTAACTCAGTTTTATTGGAAGAAACAATACTACCGTTTTGGTTGAACCTGTAGAGTTTTGAATTATCAAGATGATAAGATGCATCAACAGGATAACAGCCCTCGTTTTTTTCAAAGTAAAAAATTGGCGCATAGTTTTCGGCTATCGAAGCCGAACAAGCTGTTCCATACAGAGAAAAGATGGTGAGTAAAATCAAAACAAATAAAATTTTTTTAGAAATATAGAATTTTTTTCTCATAAGTTTTTTACCCTTCTATCTCCTGATTATGAAACAGGTAATAGAAACGCAGTGTTTTTAATGTTTCTTTTTTAAAATGGAATTCACCTATTTTTATTAATAATTATAGCAAGATTTATTAGCTTCTACTCCATATGAGAAAGCGTTCGATTCTACCCTGGCGATGGGATGAAAATAAGATTGTTAAATTAGTGTAAATTTTCGGAAAAAGTGAAGCAAAATGGCTGATGAAAAATCTATGAAGGATGACCTATACGATACTGACTCGATTCAAGTTTTGGAAGGGTTAGCTGCGGTTAAGAAGAACCCGGCTATGTATATCGGAAGTACCGATGAAAGAGGACTTCACCATATGCTTTATGAGGTAGTGGATAACGCTATCGATGAAGCTATGGCTGGATACTGCGATAAAATAAAGGTAGTGTTACATGAAGACGGATCTATAAGTGTAGATGACAACGGTAGAGGGATACCTGTTAAAATCCATAAAAAATACAAAAAGCCGGGTGTAGAGTTGATTATGACTACTTTACATGCTGGTGGAAAGTTTGACAAGCAGGCGTATAAGGTGTCTGGTGGTCTTCATGGCGTTGGTGTTTCTTGTGTTAACGGTCTGAGTGAATGGCTAAAAGTTAAGGTTAGAAGAAATGGGAAGGAATATTATCAAGAATATGATCATGGGAAACCAACTGATAGTGTAAAGAGTACAGGAGAAACTGATGAGGCAGGTACTACTATTATTTTTAAACCTGATCCAGAGGTCTTTGATGCTACTGAGTTTAAATATGAAACAATCGCCTCTCGTCTAAAAGAAATGGCTTTTCTTAATGCAGGTTTAGAGATCAATCTTAAAGATGAGAGAACTGGTAAAGAGGATAGATACAAGTTCGAAGGAGGCATTAAGGAGTTTGTTCAACATATAAATCGTAACAAAGATCCTCTACATGAAAACCCGATTTATCTTGAGGACGAAGAGGAAGACGTGGAAGTAGAGATTGCGATTCAATACACTGATGGATATACTGAAAACGTTTTCACCTTTGCAAACAACATAAATACTCATGAAGGAGGCACACATCTTTCTGGTTTTAAAGGTGCACTTACCCGTGTGATGAACAAATATGGAAAGGAAAACAATCTTTTCGATAGCGAAGATTTTAGTTTATCTGGTGAAGACTGCCGCGAGGGGATAACAGCTGTTGTCTCATGTAAAGTTAAGAATCCACAATTCGAAGGGCAGACTAAGACTAAACTAGGTAATTCAGAAGTTAGAGGTATCGTTGAAAGTCTTACCAACGAAGAACTTGGTACTTTTTTTGAGGAACACCCAAGTGTGGCTAAAACTATTTTGGATAAATCTATTAACGCTAGACGGGCGAGAGTTGCCGCTAGGAAAGCTCGTGAACTTACCCGACGTAAAGGATTGCTTGAATCTTCTGCTCTACCTGGTAAACTAGCTGATTGTGCTAGTAGGAATCCAAGTGAAACAGAGCTTTATATCGTTGAAGGGGACAGTGCCGGAGGGAGCGCAAAACAAGGGAGAGATAAAAATTTTCAGGCCATACTGCCTCTGCGTGGAAAAATTTTGAATGTTGAAAAATCAAGGATGGATAAAATTTTGAAAAACAAAGAGATTCTTGCTATGATCACAGCTATCGGTACAGGTATAGGAGAAGAATTTGATTTAGAAAAAGCCCGTTATCATAAAATCATTATTATGACAGATGCAGATATAGATGGGGAACATATAAGAACATTACTTCTAACGTTTTTCTTCAGATATATGCGGCCTTTAGTTGAAGAGGGATATCTGTATATAGCTCAGCCGCCTTTGTATAAAATTTCAAGAGGTAGAAAAGTGGAATATGCTTATTCTGAACGTGAAAGACTTAAAAAAGTTAAAGAGATGGGTGAAAGAGGGGTTGGTATTCAACGTTACAAAGGTCTTGGTGAGATGAACCCTGATCAGCTCTGGGAGACCACTATGAACCCTGAGAACCGGGTAACTGTTCAGGTGACAGTAGAGGATGCAGTTGAAGCTGATGAATTGTTTACAATTTTGATGGGAGAAAAGGTTGCTCCTCGGCGTGAGTTTATCGAAAACCATGCTCAAGACGTTGAAAATTTAGATGTATAATTTTTACTTAGAATAAAAATTGTTTAGTTTGGGAGATGTTGGTTAAATGGTTGATGTTGATGATTCTGTTAAGAAAGAAAATATGCGTGCCATCGAATCTGAGATGAAGCAGGCTTTTATTGACTACAGTATGAGTGTGATCGTTAGTCGTGCTTTGCCAGATGTTCGTGATGGTCTTAAACCTGTTCATCGTCGTATTCTTTATGCGATGAATGATATGGGTTTAACTCATAGTAAACCCCATAGAAAATCTGCGCGTGTAGTAGGGGAAACGTTAGGTAAATATCATCCCCATGGCGACCAAGCTGTTTATGACACCATGGTTAGGATGGCTCAGTCGTTTTCTCTTCGTTATCCGTTGATTGACGGTCAGGGTAACTTCGGTAGTATTGATGGAGATAGCGCTGCAGCTATGAGATATACGGAAGCACGTATGGAAAACATCGCTGATTATATGTTGGAGGATATCAACAAGGGTACAGTTGATTGGAAAGATAATTTTGATGGATCGTTGAAAGAACCAGTTATGCTTCCTGCTCGTCTACCTAATTTGCTTTTGAATGGTGCATCCGGTATAGCAGTAGGTATGGCTACTAATATCCCTCCACATAATCTTGGTGAAGTTGTAGACGGTATCATCCGTGTTATTGATAATCCTGATGTTTCAACTGCTGAATTGATGGAGACGATTCCAGGTCCTGATTTTCCTACTGGTGGCATTATTCATGGTAGAGCCGGTATTTTGAAAGCTTATTCTTCGGGTAAAGGACGTATTTATGTTCGTGCTCGTACTGAAACCGAGGAGAAAGAAAATAAGTCAAGAATTATTGTTACGGAAATTCCTTATCAGGTAAATAAGTCTAAACTTTTGGAAAAAATCGCTCGTTTGGTTAAAGATAAAAAAATTGAGGGTATATCCGATTTAAGAGATGAAAGTGACCGTAAAGGTTTACGTATAGTTATAGATTTGAAACGTGACGCCATAGAAGATGTTGTTTTGAATCAGCTTTTTCAGCAAACTGATCTTCAAACTACTTTTGGTATTTCAAACCTAGCTATTGTTAACGGTGAACCTCAGATTCTTGGTCTTAAAGAAATTATTCAGCATTTTATAGATTATCGTGTCAAGGTTATAACTCGGCGGACTAAATATGATTTAGAGAAAGCTCAGGATAAAATGCATATCCTGGAAGGATATATGATTGCATTGGAAAATATTGACAACGTGATTAAGATAATCCGCGGTAGCAAAAAGGTAGAAGAAGCTCAGAAAAAATTAATGGAACGTTTTGAACTATCTGAAGAGCAGTCTAAAGCCATTCTGTCGATGCGTCTTCAAAAACTTACAGGTATGGAGATTGAGGGAGTAGAAGAGGATTACAAGGAGACAAAGAATCTTATCGAGAATCTTGAAGAGTTGTTGAGTGATAAAGAAAACATCCTTGATACAATAAAAGAAGAATTACAGGAGCTGAAAGAAAAATTTGACGATGAACGCCGGACAGATATAAGAGAAGGTGAAATAACTGTTGAGACAGAGGATCTCATACCTGAAGAAGATGTAATTATTACTATCACTGACAGCGGATACATTAAACGTATACCTTGTGAAACATATCGTACGCAGCATCGCGGCGGTAAAGGCCTTATAGGTATGAGGACTAAAGAAGAAGATGTCGTAGTTGATGCCTTTATCACTTCTACACATAATTACATCATGTTTTTTACAAACCATGGAAAATGTTTCTGGTTGAAAGGTTACAAAATACCTGAAGGGGGGCGTCATAGCAAGGGTAAAGCAATAATCAACTTGTTACCACGTTTAGAAGAAGGAGAATTTGTTGAAACCGCTATACCTATTGAAGAATTCGATGATGAACACTATCTGGTTTTCTCCACCAGGAAGGGATATATCAAAAAAACAGTGCTTTCTAAATATAGTAATATCCGTGTAACGGGTATACGTGCAGTTAAACTAGAAGAGGAAGATGAGCTCGTTAGTACTCGTCTAAGCGACGGAGAGAACACCATTATGATAGCAACTGCCAACGGCCAAGCTTGTCGTTTTGATGAAAACGAGGTACGTCCAACAGGTCGTGTCACCCGTGGAGTCATTGGTATACGGCTTAAAGATGACGATAAAGTTGTGTCGATGGATACGGTTAGCGACGAAGGGGATCTGTTAACAATAACGGAGAACGGATATGGTAAAAGAACAGCTATAACAGAGTACCGAAAAACACATCGAGGGAGTAAAGGAGTAAGAACCATCATAACGAATGAGAGAAACGGTAAAGTCATCTATGTAAAGGAGCTCAGTGAGGAAGAAGAAATATTGTTAACTAGTAGAGAAGGAATGGTTGTACGTATTCCAGTGGAAAGTATACGTAGACAAGGACGTAACACTATGGGTGTGCGGATTATGCGTTTAAACGAGGGAGACAAAGTGGTTTCAGTGGCAAAAGTTGTAAGCAGTGGGGAGGAAGACGAAAAGGAAAACGACGAGGAATGCAAAGAAGAAACTGAAGGGACAACTCAAGAATAAAAAATTATACTTCCTTTTTTTCTAAAATATTTGAAAACAGTTTACCCTTTTTTCTTTTAGGTGAAAACAATATAGAGAAGGCGAAAAACAATGCAGAAATAATCACAATGGCTGCACCCACGGGGAAATCAAAATATAGAGAGACGAAAATGCCTACCAGACAACTAATAATTCCTACCAAAGGAGAAAAAATCATTATTTTTTTGAAATCATAAAAAAACTGATAAGCAGTAGAAGTAGGATTAACAATCAAAGCAAAAACCAACAATCCCCCTACCAATTTCAAAGACAATGATACTGCAAAACCAGTTAAAAACAAAACAGCGAAATAAAACAGTCTGGTGTTTATTCCTGAGGATTGCGCGAGTTTACGATTAAACATAACAGCCATCAGTTCTTTGTAAAAAACCGCTATAAAAACTATCAAAATGATAGATAAAACAAACAACAACAATACTTCATTATATCCTACAGATAGAAGACTCCCCCAGAGTATACTCAAAGCTTGTCCACTGGCAGCGTTTCCAGGTTTGGCAAAGAGAAAGATGAATGCTAAAGCTATCATGAAAGAAAACATGAACCCTATAACTACATTACTTTCCAGACGTGCTTTCTCAGCTAAAGGCCCAAGTACTAAAGCCGTAATGAACGCAAATAGAACCGCTGTAAACATAGGGTCAATTGAGAAAAGCAACCCGAATGCTGCTCCCGCAAACGCAGCATGAGACATACAGTACCCTATAGAAGCAAGATTCATACGTACTACAAAACTCCCCATAGTGGAACAAACGAAACCTGCAAAAACTGCTCCCAAGATGGAAGGTAATAAAAAATAAAGGGGAAGATCTATCAAAACAAAAATCAACCTCCATCATCTTTTGACAAAGATTGGTCGGAAAAAATCTGATTTATAATGTCGGATTGTAAGATTTTTTCTTTTTTGTCATCCATGATGATCCTGCCTTTGTTCATAACTATTACACGTCTACATTTATCAGGTACAAAACTTAGGTCATGAGATACCATAACTATAGTCATATCTTTTTGTTCATGGATTCTATTAAGAAGAGTTTCCATTTGTTTTCTAGCTGAAAAATCAAGATTAGAAAAAGGTTCATCTAACAGCAGTAGTTGTGGAGTTTGAGCAAGAGCACGAGCTAATAAAATCTTCTGGAATTCTCCTCCTGACAGTTTACCAATTGGTCGTTTAGCAAAATCTATCATTCCCACCATACTCATACTCTGCCATACTTGTTCCCAGTCTTGTTTTGACGGAAAACGGAATAAACCAATTTTTCCAGCACGGCCAGACATCACAATATCTTTACATAGAAAAGGTGCAAGAGGATCTATCTCAAAGTTTTGAACCACATATCCTATCTCTGTTCTAATCCAGTTTTTCTTTTTCTTGATTTCTTTACCAAAAACCTCAGCAAATCCCTCACTGTATTCTAGAAGTCCGTTGATGGTCTCCAATAGAGTGGTTTTACCGGCTCCATTAGGACCAATTATAGACACAAATTCCCCTGTCTCGATAGATAAATCTACATCTCTGATGACCGGTATTTTTTCTCCTTCATAAATAGTAGAAATTTTTTGTAGATCTATAATGTTTTTATTTTTCATTTAATCTAAAACCTAAAAAAGAATTTATTAAAATATTTCAAATAGTGATTCAACCGGTTGGTTAAAAATCTTTTTTGAAAAGTCTACTATGTTTTCTTCTGTAACTTGTGTGTCGATTTTTTGTTGAATATTTTTTTTAAGGATGATATTAATTTGTTTGTCTGTATTTTTATCTTTGAAGGTTGCCGAGGGTTTATTTTCATTTTTTACTTTGATGTTTCCTTTACCTAATGTGCATCCAGAACTTAGCTGTATACCATCTATTATACAAGAGATGGGGGGCTGTATACCTGTGAAAATTTCAACTTCTTTTTTGAATGGATCTGAATTAGTTTTTTGACAGGCTATCTCACCCATTCTATATCCTATTACTACGTAGGGGCCAAGGTGTCCATGGAATTTTTCTATTCTTTGAAGTGTTTCGTCCATAATTTTCTCACCAACGGTTTTTATTTTTTCTTATACATTATAAAAAATACTATAGATAATAGTAGAAATATAATCATAAAGATTAGGGATATGTTTCTTTGTAGTTGAACTGACTTTATGTTTTCTTCTTTGTTTATATTTTTTTCATCTTGTATTGTTATACCTTTTATCAGTTGGACTGTGTTGTACTTTATCATGTCTGTATAGTTTGTAGTATTCGGTTTAGCTCCAGGAAAATTTGTTAATATTGCTTGTTCAGCGTTTACATCTTTTGAAAGAGTAGCTCCAAAATCTGTACCGCTTTGTAGGTTGTCTACTACTAAAACTATATTTTCTTTTTTAGCCGTATCAGTTATATTTATTTTGTCATCAGCAGAGAGTTTTTCAGGAGGAAGATATGAATCAACGACGTCTAAACCTAACCACTCTACGAAATCTTTCTGCCATTGCATACATATTACTTTTTTTCCTTCATAGTTGAAACATTCTATCATTTTTTTTAGTTGATCTGCTGTTTTATTAATCTCAGAGATATATTTTTTTGTCTTTGAACTTATAGTAGAGTTGTATTGTGGATATATTTCTTTCAATCCTCTGCTAATGTTTTCGACGTATTTTATGGCGTTTGATGGAAGATTCCATTCTCCTATTCCAGTACATTTGATCTCCTTGTAATCTTCGTTTTCTGACTTTTTTAATAGTTTGGACAACCATGGTTCCCATCCAAGTGAGACTATTACATCTGCGTCGATTATTTTTGATACATCACTAGGTGTAGTGTCAAAATGGGCAGGGCATACTCCAGCAGGCATGATATAATTTATTTTAATGTCGTTTTTAGGAGCTATGTTTTTAGTGAAGTCAGCTAAAATCGTGTTAGTACAGACAATAGTTATTTGCTCGTCTTGTGTTTCTGCTGTAGCTTGGGTTTGTGGTATTATTAAAATGCTTAGTGTGATGGTTAGTAGTATGGCTTTTTTTGATAGATCAAAAGATTTTTTCATCTGATTTTGTTCCTCCAGTTTAGTAACAAGTTTTTTGTTTTCGTAGCACGAAAATAGTGTTTATTTAATAAAGTTTTGGTAACAAAAAATTTAAATTAGTAACACGAATAACTGTTGTTCGTGACACAAAAGATGGATAAAATAACTCGTTTTGGAGTATCAGTAGAACCAAAACTCTTAAAAAAATTCGACAAAAAAATCAAAAAGAAAGGATATTCAAATCGATCAGAAGCAATAAGAGACCTGCTTCGAGAAGATTTAATCAAAGAAAAAACAGAAGAGAAACCAAACCAACAAATCATAGGCACTCTAACTATCATATACAATCACCATACAGGCGATCTCACCGACAAACTACTTAACATCCAACATAACCATACCTCAGAAATACTCTCAACTACACATATACATATAGATCATGACAACTGCCTAGAAGTACTAGTTCTCAAAGGAAAAAACAAAAATATTCAAAAACTAGCAGATAACATCAAAGCATTAAAAGGAATAAAACATGGAAAACTGGTAGTAACAGAAAGTCAGATATAGAGCACGGTTATTTTATAGCCTTATTGAGATCTTCAACAAAAGATTCAACATCTACACCATGCACAGATGCAATGTCCTCTATTTTTTCAAAACTCGCAGCTATACAACCTACACAACCCATGTTGTATTTACCAAAAACTGGAACAGTTTCAGGATGTTTTTCAATAACCTCTCTTATATTCATATCCTTAGTGATTTTATCTTCAGCCATGAAATTTCAAACCTTCTAAACAACGCGTATATTCCACCTTTATAAAGAGAGGGTCAATATAACTCTTACCCAAAAAAAACATTGTTTTTTTTGATGTGAGGAAAAAACCGGACGGAAAAAAATGGGATCGCGGAGAGGAAAAAAAAGAAAAATATTTTGGAGAGCCGTCCGGTTTGGACACCTTCTATGTAACTATGACGTTAAACATTGTATTTAAAACATAATATGGGGTTGCTGAAAGTACTCAAAAAAAACGGTGTGAAGTTATTAAAAAAACATGTCTATATATCGAAGAGAACTTGGACGTAACATGGTTCTTTTTTAACTTCAAGCATATGATAAGTAACAGCTTTTATTTCTGCACCAGCCTTATGTTTAGAAGTGTTGAAATCTTCACCTAAAACTTTAGCGGAAAGAGAAAGTTTTTTTTCGTTAAGATCAACATCAAATGAACCAAATACTTGACCTTCAGCATCAAAAAGATAAAGAAGTTCTGATAACCAATCTACAAGGAGTTGATCAAGCTCATTTGCCTCTAGATCTATCCTATATTCACCTTTTGGTTCAACTTTTGATTTGTCAGTTATAATGTCGAACATGCCTTTAGCAGCATTTTCAAAAGCCTCATCTAAATTTTCTCCATATGCTTTTAATCCTACATCTGCAGTGTGTTCAATGATATCATATTTTTTCATTCTTGACTTCAACCGTCTATAGTTATACTTTTTTATCTGATAAATGTTTTATTGAAGCTCCTAATTAAGTATTTTGAAAAAAAATGAGACTTGGAGTGTTGTTTTCTGGTGGAAAAGATTCAGCTTTTGCTGCCTATTTAACCGAGAAAAACAATCATGAAATAGCTTGTCTTATCTCAATTTTTTCTGACAATCCTTCTAGTTATATGTTTCATACACCATCTATTTCAAAAGTTGAGAAACAAGCAGAGAGGATGGAAAAACCGTTGATAAAAGAGACTACTTCCGGTGAAAAAGAGGAGGAATTAAAAGATCTTAGGAAGGTTATTAAAAAAGCAATAAAAAAAAGTGGAATAGAAGGGGTTGTAACTGGTGCTGTTGAATCAGCATATCAGGCATCTCGCGTTCAGAGGATTTGTAACGATCTCGACATTGAATGTTTCAACCCGATCTGGCAAAAAAAACAGGTTGAACTTTTGGAAAAACTTTTGGAAGAAAGTTTTGATGTTATAATAACCGGTGTATCAGCTTTTCCATTAGATGATAAATGGCTTGGTAGACCTATTGATAGGAGATTTATCAGAGACGTTAAAACATTAGAGAAAAAATATGGTATAAACCCTGCTGGTGAAGGGGGAGAGTTTGAAACTTTTGTTTTGAACTGTCCTCTATATAATAGACCTCTCGAAATCGTAGATAGAGAGAAGAGAGGAAAACAGCATTCTTGGAGTATGGAGATAGAGGTAAAATGATACTTATAGTAGACATCTGCAGAGAGAGATTTCATTTTTTGGAGTTTGTAAAACCTGTCTCTGATATAGTTAGAAATACCGGTGAAGATTTTGAGATTGTATCATATCGTAATATTGAAAAGGAAAATGTTTCTAAGGCGGATAAAACTATAATTTGTGGAACAAGTTTAAAAGATGATGAATATCTGGACAATTTAGAATATTTTGAATGGATAAAAGAATGCGGGAAACCTCTGTTGGGTATCTGCGGTGGGATGCAGATTTTGATGTTAATGTATAATGGTACAGTGAAACAAGAGAGGGAGATAGGTTTGAACCAGATTGTTTTTAAGAAACCGTTTCTAGGTTTACGTGGTAGCGTTGAAATATATCAGCTTCATAATTTTTATGTAGAATCTGATGTTTTTGAAGTATATGCTTCGTCTAAAAAACGTCCTCAGGCGGTGAAACATTTAGATCATAATTTTTATGGTGTATTGTTTCATCCTGAAGTTAGAAACAAAGAGATGATAGTATCGTTTTGTAAAAAAAGATAGATTAGTTGTTTTTTTGGTACTCAATGTAATCAAGTTTTTTCATCTGATAAAGAAAGTAGAAGAGTCTTTGATCGATGTCTTCTTCATCTGAAAACTGTTTTTCTAGTATACCAAGTATTTCCTTTACTGTGGTGTCACCATCGCAGTGTTCCCATACTATGCTACCAATTTCATCCAGTTTCGCCTTGAACTCGGTATCTTTTTTTATCAGTTTGCAGAATGATTTACCGATATCGCTTTCGAATTTAGGAACTTTTATTTCTACGAGTCCTTCATCGTTTTTTGACCATTCGAAATCGAGTCTCTGTGGTTTGAACTCCAGGAATTCTTCTCGTGGAATTCTACCTTTTTTATTCTTCTTTAGCAATTAGATCCCTCAATACGATATATCCGATTAGGGCAGCTATGAACAGCCAGATTAGCAGTGACGGCCAGCCTGCTTCAATACCCATTCCAAGGTTTAAGCCAGCTACAATCAACCCTGCTACTGCAACCCCGGTAAGTGCTTCACCGGCGATTAATCCAGCGCTCATTATCAGCCCTTTCTGTGTAATCCTGTCTCTTATTGAAAGACCTTTCTTTTTAACCACAGACTCCCAATCACTAGTTTCTTTATCCTCTTCTTCAGGAGGTACTTTTCTGTCAACATGACGATTTACTAGCCATCTGACTGCTCCACCTGCAAAGATAGGAGCCCCTAGAGTGAATGGTAAATATACACCAATTGCAACAGGTAGAACAGGTAAATCTATCAGAATTAGTATAAAAGCTAAGACTACACCAGCAAGGATATATGGCCAAATCATTTCTCCTCCGAGAACTCCATGAACTACTCCAGCCATCATAAAAGCTTGAGGAGCAAGAAGTTTTTCACTTCCGAGACCCCATGCTTGGTCAAGAACATATACAACGATACCTATGAAAGGTGACACAGCGACTACACCAACGATTTCAGATATCTGCATCCTCCAAGGGGTAGCACCGATCATGTATCCTGTAGCAAGATCCTGCATGACATCACCAGAGATAGCAGCAGCACAACAAGCAACAGCTGCAACCGCTATTACCACAATGTAGGCAGAAGTGCCGGTAAGCCCTAAACCTAATGCCATAAGAGCTGTGAAAAGAAGAACAGCTACGGTTACACCTGAAATCGGGTTATTAGAAGAACCAACCAACCCTGCCATGTAACCTGCTATTGCAGAGGCAAGAAACGCAACCACAAGCATTACCACAGCAAAGAAAGCAGATATAGCCCACATTTCAGTTATAAAAGCATAAACAATAAACATCGGAACAACCATCAGACCTATCGCCAGAAATGTCTTCTTGAAATTTAGATCTACCTGGGTACGTTTTTTTTCTTTACCTGCTCCGGCACGTGCACCAAGAACAGCTTTTTTTATTCCATCAAAAAGAGAGGATCTTAACGTGAAGAGAGTCCATAGACCCCCAACTATCATTGCACCTACACCGATGTAACGAACCTGATTACTCCATATTTCATAGAAACCTTCAACTGGAGAGGAAATACCAGCTGGCATTCCGCCTATAAGGATAATAATTGGTATTAAAATAACCCATCCAAGGAGGCCCCCTACGATAACATAGGAAGCAATTTTAGGACCAACAATATATCCAACACCTAGAAGGGCCGGTGAAAGATTAGAACCACCATAGAAATAGCCTTCATGCCCAGCTTCACCCATTATTTTATATTTTCCAACAGATACTGCAACTTCAATTTTTTCTGCCAAAATTGTAAGTGACGACTGACAAAATTTGAGAACAGCTGCAATAACGGCTCCAAGTATCATAAGTTTTCCAGCTCCATCACTACCATCACTTCCTTCACCGTCTTCACCAACAATGGTGGTCAAAACCGCTGTCGCAGCAATACCTTCCGGGAAAGGTAGCTCTGTTTCAACTATCAAAGTTTTCCTAAGAGTTACAGTAAATAAAACACCTAATACACCACCAACCAACGCAATAAGCGCTGTTTCAACTAGATGAATTGTCGACCAACCTGTATCGACACCAAAACCCCCTAAACCAAGAGGTCTAGCAAGGACAACAAGAGCAGGTACAGTAAATATTACACCTGCAGCCAGGGATTCCCCTGCTGAGGTAGCTACTTTTGCAATATTTACTTCAAGTAAATTCGCTTTTAAAGGTTTTAGAAGTGCAACAGACATAACAGCTGCAGGTATTGTCGCTGAAACAGTCATACCTACAAAAAGACCTAGATATGCGTTTGCCGCACCCATAACAATAGACAGAAAAGCTCCAACTAAAAGAGCTTTCAAAGTTAACTCAGGTATTTCCTTTTTCGACGGAATATAATGTTTAAAACTTTCACGTGACATCGCAAATTCCCAATTATATTAATATATTTCATTATTTATAAAACCATCGGTTTAAACAAAATTCTATTATATATTAATTGCCAAAAACAACTATATTTCAAGACAAATTTAAAGGGTGAAAACAAAAAAGAAGGGGGCAATTTTTTGTAGATAAATTTAATTATATAATTATCGACACTTAATTATTTGTTATCCTATTATATATTGATAAATACATATATATTATCGGATTTTAACACTGTTGTAAAACTTCACAGACCTATGGGATACCTCAAAATACCTGCTACACCTTCAAAGGCAGAATATAGAGACTCACCTTCTTCACTTTCCCGAGATATTAATTCAATTTTACTACTTGTGTTTTCAGCCAATTCAGATAATTCATCAATTAAATCTTTTTTTTCAATTATTTCCATCTGTGATTTTTCGTCACAATCAGAACAAATAGGAGGTTCATAATCATCTAATTCCTCTTCTTTAATAGTTACATATTTAGAATAATCACAAGTTGGACATTGTATTTTAACTCGATATTTACGTAAATCTTCCGATAACAAAAGTTTGTCTACAGCCCCCATCTGCAAGGCTTTACGAACTAGGTTTTCACCGTAAACCGAAAGCCCTTTTTCTCTTTTAGTGATTTCTCGTAGGAATTTCTTCATCAGTTTTTTTTCACGAGCTATTTTTAGGTTTGAACGAGTTTCGGCGGCAGCATTCACCATCTCTCTTAGTCCAAATTCGTCTGTATACCCTGTATCAAAAACTTCTAGGATTTTATCTTGTAGTTCATAATGTAGGTATTCTTCGTCGACAAAAGATTTTTTGGTTGGACCCGGGCCCCCTATAAATATTCCTGCAAGATTCTCTATATCTTTTAGTATTTTACTAGCTTTTTCACCACATTTTTTAAACCATTCATGCGCAGCGATCTCAGTGAGACGTTCGAAACGTTGTTGGGATTGTCCTCCTTTTCCGTGTTTACCGGGGACCTGTGAAGTCATATATTTTAAAAGTTCGACTCGGTTGCCTCTTAGTAAACCAATTGTGCATTCTCTTCGATCGATTAATAGTAGACCATAGATGTCCTTTTCTACTAACATGTCTTCGAGAGGTTCAACGTAAAAATCAGAGTCGCAACGATAAAGAAAAGTGTTTATTTTTAGGGGCGGCTCTATAACATGTGCCATCATCTCGGTTTGGTCGCCCTCGGCTTGTACATATCCTACAAAAAAAACTAAACCGTTTTCAGGTATTTTTTTAAAAGATTTCAACCGACTCATAATGGATTCAATAGCAGAAAGAACGTTTTTACGAGTCTGTTTTGATTTAATATTTTGAGACTCAGAAAGCTCGTTTCTAAGATAAGATGTTACATCCGAGATTTGTTTATCAGGTGGAACATACAATGATATAAGCTCTGTATGACGACCTTTTTGTTTTTTAAGATCTTCAATCTGACGTTTAAGAATGTATTCTTGTCGTTTGTCCAGATCAGTCATGAGTTTTTCACCATATGGTAAAACAAGACATCTTTATCAAGTTTATCTCATAAAAAAACTATCGGTTTTAGAGGTTGCTACAAGCTAGCTGCCTCTCCTTTTTTTGGAGTATGCACTTCGGCGAAATCACTTAGTGGTTCAACTAATTCTTCTCGGTTGTCTCCATGCATAAGAACAATGTTTTCAGGGTTGCATTTTTTGGCGTATTCTATTATTTCGCTGTGTCCTGCATGAGCTGAGAAATCATAGTATTGTACTTCACATTCAACTTTTTCTCTTACTCCATAGAAGTCTAGTTGTTTTTTATCTACTAGGAGTCTGCTATTGGTTCCTTCTACCTGGTATCCTGTGAGTAGTACAGCGTTTTTAGGGTCGTCTTTGAGGTCTTTCATGTATCTTAGTACTGGGCCGCCGTCCATCATTCCGCTGCTTGTGATTATTACCTCTGATTTTAAAGCCAGTTTGCGTCCATGGTTTGAGTATACAAAATTTGTTTTGTTTAGAATATCTCGTAGTTTATCTGGAGATTTGAGATATTTTGGATGTTTCAGAAAAATTTTAGATACTTTTTTACCCATTCCGTCAAACCAGATGTCGAAACCGGCTTTACGTAATATTAAGAGTAGTTCTTGTGACCTTGCTACTGAAAAAGCAGGTAAAACGGCTACTCCACCGCGGTTTACTACTTCATCGATTTTGTTTATCAAATCTTTCTCTAGTTCTCCTCTTTTTTTAGGATGTTCACGGCCTGCATAGGTTGATTCGAGAAACATTGTGTCGCAGTCGACTGGTTTTACACCGTTTACTAAGTGTGTATCTGCAATGTTGAAATCTCCTGTAAACAAAATTTTTCGGTCTCCTCTTAGTTCAAACATTAATGAACCTGGTATGTGTCCAGCGTCATGGAATACTACATCGTAGTTTGTGCTGATCTTTCTTTTTTGACCTGGTCTAACTGGGTCTATACTTCTATTTGCTTGTTTTATTTCTTTACGATTGAAAGGTATAACGTATCCTTCTTGTTTAGCAATTTTTACTGAGTCGTTATGGAGGAGGTTACTTATTTCTCCAGATAGTTTGGTTGTCAAAATGTTTTGGTCAAAATGTGAAAAAAGCCAGGGTATCATACCTGAGTGGTCAAGATGAGCATGTGATAGGAATACTGTATCTATAGGCGGCGCTGGTAGAGGATATTCCGGTGGGTCACCAGGGGACATTCCGTATTCAAATAGAAAGCGGGTGTCATCCTCTGTTTCTAGTAGCATTGAGAGCCTGCCGACTTCTTCGGCACCTCCAAGAAACTGATAATTTAAACCGTTGTTCATTTTAGAATCAAGCCGAGAAGAAAGGGAAGGGGGTTGATTAATGTTTGGTAAATTCTAACTGTTTTTATCCTTAGATTTCACTATAAGAGTAGAGTTTTCTTTATCTGTTATTACAACTTTTTGGTTTTTATCAAGGTTTTCATCTGTCTTTGCTTTCCAATATTCGCCTTTAAACAAAACGTATCCTGTCTCACCTGGAGACATTTTATCTACTGTTTTTGCTGTTTCACCTTTGAAGACCCCTAATGTTTTCTTTTTGGTGTGAACCATGATTACTTTGTATATAACAAATAGGAAAAACGCTGCGATAAGTGCTGTCGCTACTAGCATTATTATAATCAAATCATCTATCCAGCTCATTTCTATCATCCATTTTGTTGTTGAATAGCTAGGTACAAGAAATATTGAACCTATAGCTAAAGATATTATTCCACCTATACCTGCTACCCCAAACCCAGGGATAACAAATACTTCAACTAAGAGTAGAATCACCCCTATTATTATAAATATTATGCTTAAAGCAGGTAGGCTAAAACCTGTTCCTATTAACGCGAGGAGTATGGCGATTCCTCCGAAGACTTCTGCTCCAAGTCCTGGTGCCGATATTCCAAATATTAATGCATATACCCCTAGTAAAAACAGTATAGAGGTTATAATCGGGTTTGACAATACATCAAGTATCAAGAGGGTTATAGATGGTTCATATTTTTTTATTTCCACATTGGATGTATCTAAAGTTTTTGTTCCTTTGTCTGTAGAGACATTGACACCATCTACTTGTTTTAGTAGGCTGTCCACATCGTTTGCAATATATTCTATAACTTGGTTTTTTTTGGCTAAGGTAGCATTAAGATTTAGGTTTTCTGTTATAAAACGTCTCGCTATAGTTTTGTTTCTATTATGCATCTCGGCTTGGTTTACTATCCACTGTGTTAAAGCATTGATAGTCTTGGAGTCTTCTATTGGCTGAGTTCCACTTGCCCCTATTCTAACTGGCTGACATGATCCTATAGCTGTATGCGAAGCCATCACCGCGATATGTGTACTCATAAGAATGAATGTTCCAGCAGACCATGCCGCTGCTCCTTGAGGATAGACAAAACCGATGACTGGTACACTACTCTTGTTTATCAAACCAGCTATTTCTTTGGTTTCTGACCACCCCCCTCCAGGAGTGTCAAGTATTAGAATTATTGCTTCTGCCTGACTTTGTTCCGCTATTTTTATGCTTTCTTTTATGATTTCAACTGTATTATGGTCTATCGTATCTTTTATTTCTACCTTGAGTACATTGTTCTGTTTTGCTTCAGAAAAACTGGTTAGAAAAGTAGATGAAAGTAAAATAAGAAATAATAAAAATAAGAAGAGATTTTTGGTTTTATTCATTTTTTATCTGTTTCGTGCCTATCTAAAGCTTTTGCTACTCCTGCTACTCGCCCTATTTCGCCTCCTGGGACGACTATTAAGTCTCCTTCCCGGGCGATTTCTACGAGTGTCTGTAGTTCTCTTAGACGCATAGCGCTGGAGCTTCCCTCGTATAGTTCTGCTGCTTCACGCATTCTTTTTGAGGCTTTGAACTCTCCTTCAGCCATGATAATACGTGAACGTTTTTCTCTTTCAGCCTCTGCTTGTTTAGCTAAGGCTCTCAGCATTTCATCAGGTAGAGATACATCGCTTATGGTTACCGCTGAAACTTTTATACCCCATGGATCAGTGGCGGAGTCGATTATGCCTTGTAATTCTTTGTTTAATTTTTCCCTTTCTGCCAATAGTTCATCAAGTTCTTGTCCGCCTAAAACATCTCTGAGAGAGGTTTGTGCCCTTAGACTTGTTGCTACATCGTATCTTTCTACTTCTACCACTGCTTTTTGAGGATCAATTATACGGTAGTATACTACCGCATCTACATCAACTGTTACGTTGTCCTCTGTTATCACTCTTTGTTTAGGTATATTAACCACTTTTGTTCTCAGGTCTAATTTAATGATGTTATCTATGATTGGTATTACAAAAACTAGACCTGGCCCTTTTATTCCTTTTAATCTCCCTAGTCGGAAGATAACTATCCTTTGATATTCAGATGTTATCTTTATAGCTGCTGCCAGAAGTAAACCTAGGAAGATTACTATTATAAAGGCTATTGGTAATATCATCTCTGTTCCTACCTCTATATGACGCAACATTTTTCTGAGTATTAAGTGTTTCCATATTATCTGAATAACTTAGTTGATTTTGCTGGGCTGGAAGACTGTACTTTTATGTCTTTTTTTTGTGTGTAATTTAGTGTAATACAAGAATAAACGTGCAGAGTATTTAGATCTAAATAGAATTGGATAAAAAATGAGAGAGATGTAAGATTCTATGTTAATGTTATAAAGAAAATAAGGAAATAATTTAAGCTATCAGCCGTATCTCTATCTTACAAAGGTTACCCTTTTTTACTATCAAGGATTTTATTTAACTGATAAATCATCTACAAACAGACCTATTTTCTTTTTATTAGAATGTTTATAGATTACTTTCTTATTCTTTCTGGATTTTATCATTTTTTTGGGATTTTTAGTTGTATCTTTCATTGTATATCACCTCCTAGTAGATATCTATAGTTTTTTATAGTAAGTTTAAAAAAAAATGAAATGTTGACTAGCTATTTGTTAAATCAAATCATGCAGAACTAGTTACAAATAGCGGATAATGCATCCATTTATTCTTTTACTTCTGTACATCTGCTGCTCTCTGACCTTTTTCTGATTCTTCAACCTCGAATTTAACTTGATCGCCATCAGAGAGATGTATTCCTACTGGTATGGCTGTCCTATGAACAAAGACATCGTTTCCGTCTTCGGATTCTATAAAACCATAACCTTTCATCTCATTGTACCATTTTACTTTTCCTTTCATTTGTTTGTCACCTCCTCAGACTATGATGTCTGGGATGATAAAAAGAGTGAAAAATAAAAAATTCTAAAAAATTCGTAAAAAAACCGAAATTTATGACACTTTTATTTTTATTCTTTTCTGTTGTTATATACAATGTACTATCTTAAATAGTTATGCATCACTTAGGGTTTTGCACCGAAAGTCGTGTTTGCACCTAAAATCAACAAAAATCATTCTTTTAAGTGCAAAGCTACTCTAACCACCAATCACCCTATAACGTTACAGAACTGCAAGTAACGAAGTTTTATATATGAGTTTTATTATGTCTTTAAAAGTGTATCGAAAACTATAAAATCTTTTTGGAGGAACCTTAGTGAATGGTGAAATCAAAATCTAAAGAAGATAAAGAGAAGCCTTCTATTGAGCAAATAACTCGTTGCCCTGAATGTGGAAGCACTCATCTAACAAAAGATTATTCTCGAGCAGAACTTGTATGTGAAGACTGTGGATTAGTGATAGATGAGGATTTTATAGACCATGGGCCAGAATGGCGAGCATTTGACAGTGAACAAAGAGAAAAAAGAGCGAGGACAGGGGCACCAATGACATATACCATACATGATAAAGGACTTAGCACTGTTATAGGATGGAAAAACCGTGATTCATATGGAAAATCTATACCTACCCGTAATAGAGCACAGCTCTATCGTCTCAGGAAATGGCAGCGTCGTATAAGAATAAGTGATGCAACCGAGAGAAACTTGGCTTTTGCGTTATCTGAACTTGATCGTATGGCGTCTGGTATGGGTTTACCGCGGAATGTTCGTGAGACGGCGGCTATGATTTACCGTAAAGCAGTTCTTAAAAACCTTATCCGGGGGAGAAGCATAGAAGGTGTTTCTGCTGCAGCGCTCTATGCAGCATGTCGACAATGTAACGTTCCAAGGACGCTTGACGAAATAGCTGATGCATCAAGAGTATCTAGGAAAGAAATCGGACGGACCTATCGTTTTATATCACGGGAGTTAGGTTTGAAACTTATGCCTACATCGCCTCAAGACTATGTTTCAAGGTTTTGCAGTATGTTAGACCTCAGTGGAGATGTTCAAGGTAAAGCTATCGAAATATTGAAAGATGCAGCTGATAAAGAACTAACAAGTGGACGAGGGCCAACTGGTGTAGCTGCTGCAGCGATATATATCGCCTCGATATTATGTGGAGAACGACGAACACAACGTGAAGTAGCTGATGTAGCAGGTGTAACAGAGGTAACGATACGTAATCGTTACAAGGAGTTAGCTGAAAGATTAGACATTGACATAATTCTCTAAAAACAAACCATTTTTTAATTATTTTTTTTATGACACGCTGGTATCGTAAAAAGAAAAAAGAACATTTTTACAAAAAAGCTAAAAAAGAAGGATACAGAGCTAGATCTGCTTTTAAACTAAAACAAATCCAAAAAAAGTTTAAAGTCATCAAAAAGGGTGACTATGTTTTAGATCTCGGTGCAGCTCCAGGGGGATGGAGTCAGGTAGCGTTGGAAGAGACAGGTGAAGAGGGAAAAGTCATCGGTGTAGATTTATCCTACATTAAACCACTCAACGATGTAACTTTTATAAGGGAGGATATAACAGAGGAAGACACCCTTGAAAAAATTAGAAATGAAGGCGTTGAAGAGGTAGATGTCATTATATCTGATATGTCCCCAGATATAACAGGTAACTATTCTATGGATCAAGCAAGAAGTGTATATCTATGTCTGAAAGCTGTGGAAATAGCTGATAGTTTGTTGAAAAAAGACGGATGTTTCGTCTGCAAAGTCTTCGAAGGAGAAGATATTGACCAAATATTAAAAGAGGTACAGGATAGATTTAGCAGGGTTAATAGGTTTCATCCATCTGCATCTCGTAAAAGCAGCAGCGAAGTATATATAATAGCGAAAGGATACGCCGGTAAAGATTAAGATTTTCTTCTATTTTTTTTATACATCCATATTATTATCCCAATAACTACGAGGATTACAACTATGAGTAATCCATGTAGAAGACTTGTTTTAAATACAGATAGTATTAGCTCTGTAAAATACGCAATCAAGGTACAACCAGTTATAGCGCCTATCGTTATAGCTATAAATGTATTCCAGGGTTTCATACCAAATAATCTACCCACGATAGAGGCAACTACGCCGCCTGATCCTTGGAAGGGAACCATTACAAAGAGTATTATCCCAAAGAAACGTAATGGTCTAAACCAGCTATATTTATCAGATGATTTGCGACCGGCTTTTTCGATTTTATCCATGAAATCTCCGACTATAGGTATTTTTTTTGCGAGATCATAGTTCCATACTAGGAACCATGCAATAACTATGTCGATGAATGCAACTGCTAAGGCAATAGTAAAAGGATTGACATTCATTGGTTCAACATGGATGTTTAGAAGAGGTACGGTTAACCCTTTGTCTAAAGAACCGATGGCAAGTGGAATAATTGTTTCTTTTCCAAAAGGAGGAAAAAAATATGCAACAAGAAGCGGCCAAATCATTGAGATTTCTTCGCTGATCAGCCACCATATACTATATACTCCAAACCCTGTTATGATTGGTAGAAAAAATTTTACAAACTGAATTTGCCTTTCCGAGTTGAGTTTAAGTTTCATATTGAATCAAAATTTTTCATACTACATTTTTTTAGTTTTGGATTAAGATACATGCATGGTCTTTTTCAAATGGTTTCAAATCCAGTTTAGCATTAACCTTTAAATCGTTTTCTTTGAGTTTAGAACATACTATGTTGTATGCCTTCTTTGGTTTCATAGATACATCGATACTCCTCGCTTTAACCATCAACACTCCGAAACCATTGTTTTTCAAGTATGTTTTAACGTTGGATATAAAGATTTCTGCTTGGTTCCGCTGAGCTATATCCTGATAAACAAGATCCACAGTTGAGGGAACCACGGATTTATACATATGGGGGTGATTTGCATCTTTTAGTATAGGTATAATGTTGGATCGGTTTTCACATACCTTTAAAAGTTTTTTTGCAGCTAGAGGAGAATTTTCAACCGCGTAAACCAAACCGTTTTTTACGATATCTGAGATATGGCTCACTGTTGTACCTGTTGCTGCACCAAGATATAAGACTCTATACTCAGGTTTTAACTCTAAATCAAGATTTTTTAATAAAGCCGCAGAGAGTTTACTCCTATATGGATTCCAAGAACGGAAATATTTACCATTTTTCTGTATGATTTTTTCATTGTAGACTTTGATTTTTTTAGATTTTTTAGTTACACTTGTGTAGAGTTTATCCTGTTGTTTGTATACACTTGGGAGATTAGTGGGTTTCATTGAAGATTGTTATAAAAAAGGTTTGTTAAATGTTTTGTCGAAATCTTAAATTACCTAGAGTCTATAACATTTTTTTGATAAATATGCCAAAGAAATCACCATTAAATGATTTACATAAGGAACTTGGAGCTAGTTTTACAGAGTTTGCAGGTTTTGAAATGCCTTTACAGTATACATCTATCAAAGATGAGCATTTAAACGTAAGAAAAAAAGTCGGAGTTTTTGATGTCTCCCATATGAGCAACCTCTGGATAAAAGGAGAGGACGCTGAAGAACTTCTAACTCTTACCACGATGGAAGATGCATCAAGGATAGGAGAAGGAAAGAGTCAATATGCAGCGGTTTTAAGAGAAGATGGATCGATGATAGATGACACTATTTTTATGCATGTAGACGACCGATTTATGATGATTCCCAATGCTGGTAAAGATGAAAAAGTCGCTGGTTGGCTTAGAGATAAAGCCGAAGAAAATGGTTTAGATGTAGATATAGAAAACGTAACTGGAGATTACGTAATATTAGCGGTTCAGGGACCAAAAACAAGAGATGTTCTTCAGAAACTAACTGATGAGAAACTATCTGATCTAGGGTTTTTTGGGTGTAAAAAGATAAATATTGGAGATGTAGACTGCATCATCTCTTATACAGGATATACTGGTGAACTTGGATATGAATTCCAGATTACTCCTCCTGAAGAAGGAAAAAAACTTTACAAAAAAATTTTGGAAGCAGGAGAAGAATATGGTATTAAACCCATTGGGATAGGAGCACGTGACACTTTGCGTCTAGAGAAGTTTTTCCTGCTTTCTGGAAACGAGTTCAACGGTGAGAGAAGAACACCGTTGGAAGCAGGGATAGGATTCTTCCTCTATTGGGATCACGAGTTCATAGGTAAAGAAGCTTTGAAGAAACAAAAAGAAAAAGGTGGTTATCAAAAACTTTCGGCGTTAGAATGTAAAGAGAGAGGAGTCCCTCGACATGGATGTGAAGTCCAAAAAGATGGGGCAACTGTTGGAAATGTTACCAGTGGAACAATGTCTCCTTGTCTAAAAAAGGGTATAGCGATGGCTTATGTAAACCCTGAATACAGCGAGATTGGTACAACTCTAGAGATTATAATCCGGGGGAAACCTGTGGAGGCAGAGGTGGTTAAACCACCTTTTGTGAAAAAAGACTGGGCTGAAAAAGAAGGATAAAAAAATTTAAAACATCTATATTTGATACAAAGGATTTGGTTTATTATGGCAAAAGTTAGAGATGGATTGAAATATACTGAAACACATGAATGGATAAAGGTTGAAGATAACATCGCTACAGTGGGGATTACAGATCATGCCCAGGAGGAACTTACAGATATAGTGTTTGTGGAACTACCTGAAGAAGGAGCAGAGATAGCAAAAGGAGATGAGCTATGTGTGGTGGAATCGGTTAAATCTGTTTCAGAGATTTATTCTCCTATAAGCGGTGAAATCACCATGGTTAACACAGATCTTGAAGACACACCTGAGACTATTAACGAAAACCCGTATGGTGAAGGATGGCTTGTCAAAATAGAAATTGCTGACAAAACGGAGATTGAAGAGCTTTTAGACGCTCAGGCTTACAAAAAAACTATTGGATAAAAAAACTTTTAGGGTTTAACCTCCTCTCTTTCGCCCTCCATAGAAAACCATAGGATGGTTTTTCCGGAAATTTTTTATATCCTTTAATATATTCTGTTTAATAGGCGGAGAGATGGGATGAACGAGTAAAGACTAACATTTTTTTAATGCGGTGTTTAACACCTCCGCCGCCTCCCCCATTTATTTTTTAGCTATATTATATAATATTAGATTTTTTTTGTTCTTTGAATCATTATGTTTAAAAACGTGTTTGGAGTTTACAGGTTTTGATTCTTTATGAAATTGCTGCTGATTCATAGCGATTATATCGAATACGAAGTAAAAAAGAAGGCTATTTCTAGTCCTGAAGAAACAGATAAAAAAGTTGATCGTTTCGACGAAGCACTTACTGTTTTTACAGCTGTAGAGAAAGTTGATGAGAAGAAACCAAGTCAAGCAGTAGAGGACACAGTTGAGGAGATTTCTAAAAATGCTGAACAACTTAAAGTATGTAATATTATGGTTTATCCGTATGCTCATCTGTCTTCAGATCTCAGCAGCCCTAAAGCCGCTATGGAGATTTTAGAGGAGATAGAGTATGAACTTCGAAATAGGGGTTTTGAGGTAAAAAGAAGTCCTTTTGGATGGTATAAATCTTTTAAAATTAGTTGTAAAGGCCATCCGCTTTCTGAGCTTTCTAAAGAAATTATTCCTGGTGAAGAAAAACCTGCTGCGGAAACAGAAGAAGAGGTGGAATCAGAATGGTGTATTCTTACCCCTGAGGGAGAGCTTATATCTGCTGAGGATTTTGATTTCTCTGAACATGAAGAACTACGTTTGCTTTATGAATACGAAAGCAAGGGGAGTCGTGAAGCAAAAGGTGAGCCGTCTCATGTTAAAAAGATGAAAGAGTTGGAGTTGGTTGACTATGAACCCGCGAGTGACCAGGGGAACTTTAGATGGTATCCTAAAGGACGTCTGGTGAAGGGTCTGTTGGAGACACATATCAACAACATCGTCCGGGATGTAGGTGGTATGCAGGTTGAAACACCTATTATGTATGATGTGGAGCATCCTGCATTAAGCCGTTATCTTAAAAAGTTTCCAGCTCGTCAATACACTATCAGCTCTGATAAAGATGATTTCTTTTTGCGTTTCGCAGCTTGTTTCGGACAGTATATGATTATGCGGGATATGACTATCAGCTACCGTAATCTACCTTTACGTCTTTATGAGCTCACTCATTACAGTTTCCGCCGTGAGCAGAGCGGTGAACTTAGTGGTCTTCGGAGACTGAGATGTTTCACTATGCCAGACCTTCATACTCTTTGTGGAGAAATTGGTCAGGCTCAACAGGAGTTTAGTAACCAGTTTTCAACTTCTTTGAAATGGATGAATGATTTGGAGTTGGATTATGAGGTAGCAGTTCGTTTTGTAAGAGAGTTCTATGAAAAAAACAAAGATTTAGCAGAAAACTTAGCTAAAAAAGCAGGTAAACCAATACTCGTTGAACTTTGGGATAAAAGATATTTTTATTTTGTAATGAAATTCGAGTTTAACATTATCGATTCAACCAAAAAAGCCAGTGCTTTGAGTACTGTTCAGATTGATGTGGAAAACGCTGAGCGTTTCGATATAACATATGCCGATGAGAATGGTGAAGCACAACATCCCTACATTCTTCATACAAGCATATCTGGAAGTATCGACCGTTGTCTCTACGCGTTGTTGGAAAGAGAGCAGATGAAGATAGAACAAGGGGAGAAACCTATGCTTCCTTTGTGGCTTTCACCTACGCAGATACGTTTTATCCCAGTTAAAGATGATTTCATTGATGACTGCAGAAGGTTTTTGAACGAGCTGAACGAAGACTCAGACGTCATGGTTAGAGGAGATATCGATGATAGAGATGAAAGCGTAGGGCGTCGCATTCGGGATGCTGAAAAAGAATGGGTGCCAATCATAGTGGTTTTAGGAGATAAAGAACTAGAGGGCAACAAATTTACTCCTCGTTTTCGAAGCGAGGAACTCGGGGAAGACAAATCTTACAGCATACAAGAATTACGGAGTTTGATCGAAGAGAAAACAGCTGGTTTTCCACAACAGAAGAATCCTTTACCCATATATTTATCAAAGAGACCCCGTTTTATAGGATAAAAAAATTTGAGGAAGATATAATCTATTATATCATTTTAGGGGAGGAAAAAAGTAGCTATGATTAAAAGAAATGAGATACAAAAAATTGTAGAATCATATGATAAGGACGATATAACTATTGGAACGCTTGGCGGACATTCTGGTTTAGATATTTGTCGTGGAGCTAAAAAACATGGTTTCAAAACCATCGCCTGCTGTCAGAAAGGTAGAGAGAAGACTTATACAGATTATTATAAAACCCGTGATGATGGACGTGGATGTGTAGATGAAACCATAGTTTTGGATAAATTTGCAGATGTTGTAAAACCTGAAGTGCAAGAAAAATTAAGATCTAAAAACACTATTTTTATACATAGCAGATATTTCTGGGTGTATTTTGATTTTGAAGATATTGAAAACAAGTTTGAAATACCAATCTATGGCACCCGGGAGATGGTGAAACTTGAAGAACGAGATGTCCCGAAAAACCAGTATTATCTTCTCGATAAAGCAGGTATACGTTATCCTAAAATCATTGAGAAACCTGAAGACATAGATCGGTTGGTTATCGTTAAAGTAAATGAGGCTATACGTGGATATGAACGTGCTTTTTTCTTCGCTAGTAGCTACGAAGAATATAAAGAAAAAGTGGATGAAATGTTGAAGAAAAATTTGATTTCTGAGGAAACACTTGAAAAAGCGGTTATAGAGGAATACATTGTTGGGGCGCAGGTTAATTTCAACTATTTTTACAGTGTTATGAATGATGAATTGGAGATCATGGGTACTGATACCCGTAGACAAACCAATTTAGATGGAATACTACGTCTACCTGCTAACGAACAAATGGAGCTGTTGAAATATGTTAAACCTAAGATGATTGAAACTGGACATATAGCGGCTACAACCAAGGAATCAATTATTGAGAAAATTTTTGAACTAGGAGAAAAATTTGTATCAACCACTCAGAAAGAAGTTCCCCCAGGGATTATTGGCCCTTTTGCTCTACAGGGTAGTGTAGCTGCGGATAAAGGCAAAGAGGAAATGGTGGTTTTCGATGTATCTATGCGAATCCCGGGTAGCCCGTTGACTCGTTTTACTCC
>JAZKSG010000008.1:0-41694 GCA_036626215.1 Thermoplasmatota archaeon | reverse complement strand
TTTTGGACAAAACTGGGTTTAAAACAGACGAAACCTTCTCAAAAAGAAACTTTTAGATATCCTGTTTTACACACCTATCTTACTTATACCCATAGGTTCAATCAAAGAGCCAGTAAATACTGGGGATGGAAATACAAAACAGCTGATGGTAAAATACCTGGAGAATCAACCAGTTTTAACGCTGTAGATGATGGAGTCTGCGAAAAATACTATGGCAAACCAGGATCACATTTGCCTGATTTTACCATTTCAGAAACTACCCCATTTTACTGCTCAAAAGCAGGTTTTGAAAATGTTTATTCAACTGCTTATGAACCAGTGGTAGAAAACTTAAACAAAGGCGTAATACTGTGGAGCGGTATTGCACATGGTGTACATAATAAAGGAGGATACCTACATTTCTGGGATCCTGACTCCAAACTGGTTCACGAAAAAAATCCATGGCGGGGATACGAACCATATCTTGGTTCAACGGAGGAGCCAGATACTATGAGTATGGAAGCCTATGGACTTATACCTATGCTTTTCGGTAACCCAATAGGGGAAGGGCTTACAGGACGCGGTATTTTTGCGACCAACTGGGATTACGCTCCAGCTAAAAGACCTCTTTTAGATTTCATTGGAAGAATGCTTTCGAAAATACCGGGTTCAGAGGATATATTCCCGGGTATAACAGACACTCAGGATTACTATGATGGTGTAGTAGGCAGCATACTGTTTGGTTATAAATTCAACCAGGAGGAAATAACTGGTCCTCAAATTGATGATGATTTAGAAAACCTTCACTCTGCAGGAATTGTAAACGGTGCTTGTCTGTTTTCTACAAAATATTTCCAGCTTGCTCTTATCCGTCATGGATCTTCATTCCAAACTTTAGATCCTTGGCCTACCTCATGGTATACGTCTTGGCTGAATGAAATTCCAAGAAGTATTGCCATTGGGGAAACACCAGCGGAAGGATTTACAAAAGGAATCGGTCATGTTGGAATTCTGCCTTTAACAGGGCAATGGTGGGCAGATAACAAACAGAACGTTTTATACTATGGAGACCCAGATCTTCGAGTGTATTCACCAAACACGGAGTATAGTGATGCTAACTATTGGACTAAAGACGAAACTCGGCCTTTGCAGTATGATGAAGAGACAAACATTGAGGGGCATATGCCTTTTGGAGCAACTGGTTATCCGCATGAACGTGAGCCGCAGCCGATACAGCCTCTGTGGATTCTTATCTTGGTGGTTTTGGTTGTAGTTATAGCGGTGGCCGCCTTTGTTATAAAAAAGAAAAAATAAACTCTCCTCTCTCTTTTTCTTTAAATAACAAGGTATTGAATTTAAATATTAGAAAATTTTTTATAAAACCTGTTTCTGTTCAACTCATTGAGCTAAGGTGTTCTTTTTATGGAGGTAAAAATAAAACAAGTTGAAGGTTTAACGTTTATAGGGAAGGGAGAGAGTAATCATTGGGCAGCAGTCGATGGTCCAAAAAAATATGATGGTTATGAGGCTGCTTCTCGTCCTATGGAGCTACTCCTTATAAGTTTAGGTAGTTGCACTGGCAGCGATGTAGCGTCTATTCTTAAGAAAAAACGGGTTGATTTGGAAGGATTTGAGTTGAAGATTGAAGCAGAGCAAAGCAAAGATCATCCCAAAGTTTTCACTAAGATTCATATAGAATTTGTTTTCTATGGGGAAGGTATAGATGAAAATGATTTAGAACGTGCTATTGAACTATCACAAAAAAAGTATTGTCCTGTGTCAGCTATGCTAAGGGAAAAAGCGGTTATTTCTTATTCTTATCAAATCAAAAAATAGTTATCTTTTTACAAAGGTTTAAAAACAGTCATTTTTTTACAGGCGTCACGGGTTTAGAAGGTTTATGATTGAATTAATTCAGATAATGTCAGCCACTTTTGCTATAGCTCTTATTGCTTTTGTTGGAGTATTAGCCCTGTCAGTTAATGAAAAACTTTTGAATCAAATTTTGATAGTTTTGGTTAGTTTATCTGCAGGTGCTTTGATGGGGGGTGCATTCCTTCATCTTTTACCTAAATCAATAGAGGAAGGAGGGAGTCATGATGTTTTTATATTTGTTCTTGTAGGTTTCATTTTGTTTTTCATAATTGAAAAAGTGTTGCATTGGCGTCATTGTCACGATGGCAAATGTGATGTTCATACATTTCATTATATGAATCTTGTAGGTGATAGCATCCACAATTTTATAGATGGTCTCATTATGGCGGCTAGTTTTTCTTTCTCAACTGCTCTGGGTATAACTACTACTTTTGCTATAGCTGCTCATGAAATACCTCAGGAGATTGGGGATTTTGGAGTATTGGTATATGGTGGTTTTGAAAAAAAGCGTGCCCTACTCTTAAACTTTTTAGTGGCTTTAACCGTTGTAGCTGGCGGAGTGGTAGGTTTTTTTATATCTCATAGCGTCGAAAAAGCTACAGGTTTTCTTCTACCGTTTGCTGCTGGAGGTTTTATCTATATAGCTGCTACAGATCTTGTACCAGAAATTAAAAAAGAGTTGGATCCAAAAAAATATATGGCTACACTATTCGTTTTTATCCTTGGCATCCTTATAATGTGGTTTGTAAAATATATCTTCCACGGTTAAAAACAGATAGATTAAAAATTTAAGATGTATCTTTTTATGTTAAGGGGACGTCTTTACGGAGATCCTCTTTGATTTTTTTACCTGTTTGTTTTTCCCATTCTTTTACAGGTGTAGAGTGTTTTTCTCTGATCTCGTCGCCATATCCAAGTCCATTATAGGCGCAGAAAGGAACAATCCCTTCTGGTGTTGTGTAGTGTATAACACATCTTTTCAACCTATCCATGTTTAGGTTAAAAGAGTCTTGGAACCACATTGATCCCAGAAATAGGCTTTTATAATGAAAACCTCTTAAAGAATCGTAGCTTCCACCTATTGTGGCCTCTTTCAACAATTTTTTTAGATTAAACCCCTCTGGTGCTTTATCATACTCTACGAAATCATCGATTTTTCTTAGAAACGCTGCCCCCACTCTGATTTTTTTCAAAGGGCCCTTAATTTTTCTTTCTTTGTTGATGAAATCTAACAGCCCCTCTACATCTATAAATCTGGTTACAGGAAGAGGGTTTCCATCATCGTCTACAAAAAGATATGTTGCTCCTCCACATCCCGGATGAGCAGTAAATTCTACCTGTGTTTCGCCTTTTAGAATTTCAATGAGTTTGGAAATCGGGAATACAAATGGAACAGGATAGAAATCATCTCTAGATATTTTTCCGTCAAATTCTTCTTCCATTATCTTCATCATGTCTACATAATCTACTCTTTCTTTTTTCCGTCTCTCGTCACTTATTTTAGTGACTCGTCCACAGAAACTTATAGGTTGAAAATTTACTCCTCGTACTATATCCATGTTGTCTATAGCAAAATTTACTATTTTTCCTGTTTCATGGAGATTTCTTTCCCCTATCAAGACAGGTACAAGTACAAGCCGGAGATTTGCTTCTCTAAGGTTTTCAATTGCTTTTTTATTTTGTTCAATCCAAGGATTGGTTTCTTTTGTTACACCGTCAAAGCTCATATAAATCGTGTTAACCTGCGCGTCTTTAAGTTTCTTACAATATTCTACACTTTCAGCTAGTTTTAAACCATTAGTGTTAACTTGAACATGTGAAAACCCCACTTCTTTCGCTATTTTCACTATGTCTAGAAGATCGTCACGTACTGTTGGTTCTCCGCCAGTGATCTGTATAGCTTTTGAACCCATAGGGGTTTCATTTCTAGCTTGTATCATAAGTTCTCGGAGTTTTTCAAGGCTTGGCTCATAGACATATCCTGCCGCTCCAGCGTTCATGAAACAGTAGCTGCATCTAAGATCACATCTGTTGGTCACTAAGAGGTTTGTTAAAACACTTTGTGATTTATGTATGTCATAGAGTTGAGAGTGGTCAAAAAGTTTTGTTTTTACATCAGGAGACTCTTGGCCTGTTACTTTGTATTTCATCCATTTTTTATATAAGTTAGCATCTCTGAAATAAATGTCTTTAAAACTACCATGCTCTGGGCATTCTTTAGTGATGTATACCTTATCGTTTTCTTCAACAATCTTTGCAGGTATTTTATTTGTTTTACCCTGTCTATAACATTCAGGGCATACAGATGAAGTTTGTTCTAATTCCTTCATAATATGAATCAACCTCTTGAAGAATACTATATGTTATCAATTTTTTTTTGTCTGTCTAAACATATTCTTCTATATAGTTTTAACTATATACCAAAAATTATTTGTGTTTCTAACAAAGAAAGGGTTTATAAAACCCTTCCCTTATCCAAAGGATTTGTGTGTTTAGCTATACCTGGGAAAATAGTTGAAATCGATAAAAACAAAAGTCATGCCATTGTAGACTATGGCAAGGGGACACGGAGAAAGGCAAATATTTCTCTTGTTGAAGCAGGGAAAGGCGATTATGTTCTTGTTCATGCAGGTTTTGCAATTGAAACAATAGATGAAAAAGAAGCAAAAGAAACTCTAAAAGTTTTTAAACAGATGCTTGAAAAAACTGATTCGGAGGGATAATCCTTTTTTGTTTTCATTTCGTGATAAAAAAATAGCTAAGGATCTTGTTTCAAAAATAAAAAAAGCTGATGTTACTGCAAGTTTTATGCATGTCTGTGGTACTCATCAAGACACTTTTGTTAGACATGGCATAGATTCGTTGTTGAAGGAATGTGGAGTTGATATATATCAAGGTCCTGGTTGTCCGGTATGTGTCACTACTCCACGTGAAATAGAAGAAATGATGTTGCTGGCAGAAAAAGGTGTAACTGTTACAAGTTTTGGTGACATGCTTCAGGTTCCAGGTCAAAATGGTTCTTTACAGGATATAAAAACAGAGGGTGCAGATGTAAGAACGGTGTATAGTATAGAGGATTCGGTGGAGATAGCTAAAAAAAATCCTGATAAAGAAGTGGTTTTTATGGCTGTTGGCTTTGAAACCACCGCGCCGAGTACTGCATCTGTAATTCTTGATAATCCTCCATCTAATTTTTCTGTTTTATGCTGTCATCGTACTATGCCCAATGCTCTTCGTACTATTCTTGATATGGGTGAAACCCGTATTGATGGACTTATTGAGCCAGGTCATGTTTCCACTATCATCGGTTCAAAGCCATATGAGTTTATCTCAGAAGAATATAATGTCTCTCAGGTTATCGCTGGTTTTGAACCAATAGATGTTTTGATGGCTGCCTATATGCTTATAAGACAGATAAAAAACGATGAATCCAAGATTGAAAACGAGTATAAACGAGTCGTTGATGAAGATGGCAACATCAAAGCTCAGAAGGTTTTAAATGAGGTTTTTGAACCTGTTGACATTAAATGGCGTGGTTTTCCTGTTATACCACATTCGGGTTTATCGTTAAAAAAAGATTTTGAAGAATATGACGCACGTAAAAAATATGAAGAGACGCTAAAAAGTCTTGAAGCGGAAGATTTTTCTGAACCAGAAGGATGCCGTTGTGGAGAGGTACTGAGAGGCTTGGTTAAACCCAGGGAATGCCCTATGTTTGGTAGCGGTTGCACTCCAGATTCGCCTATTGGTCCATGTATGGTGAGTAGAGAGGGTAGTTGTAATATTGATTTCCGTTACGTCAAAAAACGATAAAAAATGGGCAAGTTTGATAAAGACGTACTTTGTTTACTATGACTAAGAAAGTAACACGATTGGAAAAATTAGTTCCCTTGTAAAAGAGGGAGGGTTCACTCTTGGCGCGAAAAAACAATAGAAAAAAAATGCTGGATAGGAAAAGGACAGAGTGGAGAAAAAAACATAGGACTCTAAATGGTAAAGTGATTCTTTATCCTGATAAACCACCTGAACATGTAAATGCAAGAGCTAATAAAACCTATAATTGGTTTTGGAAAAAAATACTTTTAACTACTCCTATTGGAGATATCCCTGCTATTATTTCTACTATTAAAGAGCAGATAAAACATGAGAAGGATGGCCGTAAAACCCGGGTTTATAGGACAATGATCGGCATGGCTGAAGATGCATATAAGCTTAAAAGCTTAGATGGAATAAACGATTTTGACTCTGATTTACAGTTTGGTGAAAAATCTGTCTATGATGCAAGTATAGGATTAATTTTTAAAAACGGTACATTTTATAGCAGCGAATTTAACGAAGAGGAGAACACTATTATAATCAGGGATCAAGAAGGCGTTGTTGTAGACGTTCAGTATAACGGAAAAGGTGAAGGGGAAAAGAAAACTGGTTTACAGTCTTTGAAAAGTCTTTATAAAGACTGGGAATACGTTACTGGAACCTAAAAAAACGATGTATTCGCCAACATATAATATTAGTGACCTCTTCCTCATTTTAGCATAAAAACAAATTTTTTTCTTCTGTTGATATGTTGTTCGCCAACATATATTATAATGAGGCGTTTTTTGTAAAATAGCTACTTTATTCTTTTTAGGCTATTTTCTCTCGTGTTTTTAACAAAGCTAAAGCTACTGTAAATGCTAATATAAATGAATATATTGTTCCCAGAGTTAAACCATAGTGAGGGTATAGGAAATGTACCGCTATAACATAGGTCATAACTGTCATACTCCCTAAAGTCATTGATTTTGCTATGCCTGAAGTGAAACGTGGGCCATGTTCTGTTACAGTTATTATCATGGTTGAGAGGAAGATAGCTGGAAATATTGAGAATATGCCACTTAGTATTGGGTTGATGTTTGATAGAAAGACTGCGGTGGCTATCACCCCTCCGGCTAACAAACCTCGTAGCAATATCTTTTTTGGAGTATAATGGACTTTTACTTTTTGATGTGAGGGTATTTTTTTGATTTTTTCAAGTATTGTGAATGTTGAGATTAAGGCAGCTGAGTAGATCACTATCGATATTATTATGTTGTTTATCTGTGAGAGGTAGAGTAGTACTGATAGAATAGTCCAGATGGTTAGAGCGCCGACTAACGCTATGGAAATGGATCTATAGGCTAACGTGGAGAATATCAACAGAAAAACTAAATTAATCGCCATTTCTGCTGGGACGATTGTTGCTGCTTCCGAAGCAAAACTAAGGTTTTTATTTAAAGCTATGAATATAAAAGCGATTATTATGGTAGATGGAAGCGTTCCAAGAATGCCACCTATTTTTGTTCCATATTTCTCTGCTACAATTGTTATGAGTATTACTACTGTTGCAGAGAGAATAAATGGTGCTCCTATCTGTAATAAAGGCGGGAACATAGAGGGCTATGCATGACACTCTCCATATAAAACATTTTTTTTTAAGAAAAAAATAGAAAAAAAAGAAAAAAGTAAAACATTGGTTTTTTTTATAATTCTATGGCATCAACCGGACATTCTTCTACGCATGTACCACAATCGATGCAGGTGTCTTCATCCACAACTGCTACATCTTCCACAGTTATTGCATCTACAGGACAAACATCGGCACATGCACCACATGCAGTACAAGCGTCTTCATCTATTGTTACAACCATATTTTTTAACCTCTGTCCATCGGAATAAGAGAGTACATATAAATCTTTTTACTTTTTAATGCAGGTTTTCAAATTATTTCTTGTTGTATCTCTTTATTTTCTCAGCTGAAATCTTGTTTGACACATGGAAATATATAAACACCAATAGTAGTTCAACTCCAAAAATTAAGAGAAAATATCCAAAAGTTGAACCAATTTTTAGTAAACTTGCAGGTTTAGTCACATCCAGATTAAAATTTATCATAAGTGATCCTATAAAAGGTATAAACATCCCTATTATCACGATGATTAAAATCTGTATTAGGTCACGATTTATTTTCATAATCTCCAAAAACCGTTTTTTGATATAAAAAAACTTGTTTAATAAATATTATTTTTTTTCTTTTTTTATTTTCGAATTTTGTTACCGATGATTATGTTCTGGCCTATAGAGATGCCTCCATCTCCATTAGGTATCTCATGGTGGGTCATCATGTTTAATTCATGGTCTTTTACTCGTTTATAAATCATATCTACAATCGGGATGTTGTATGATACTCCTCCTGTTACTCCAACATTTTTTATATTGTTCTCTTTAGCTTCTTCTATTGCTATATCTGTTAAAGCGTCTATTACTGTTTTAACCATAGAATATGCTAAATCAGCTTTTTGTTTTTCAGACAGTTTCCTAGGGTTTTTTTCTTCAGCTTGTTTAAACAAGTCGACCGTGTCAACAACGTTATCTTTGATTTTAACGTCGAATTTATATTTGTTTTCTCCCTTTGATAGATATCTTTCGAGTTTCATAGCAGGTTCACCTTCATATGTTCTCTTTTTGCAGACGTCGAGATAACATGAAACTGCGTCTAAGAAACGACCCATGCTGGAAGAAACCGGGCTTTTATCCATAAGTTTAGAAAGATTTTCTGCTTTTTTATCTGCAAAATATTTTTCTTCACCTATTTTTTTGAAGATAGCGAAAAGTAATCTTCTTGGGTCTTTTGCAGCCTGATCTCCTCCCAGTAGAGGTATACATTTTAGATGTCCGACTCTTTTAAAATCGTTATAATTGCAGTTTAGTACTTCTCCACCCCACAAAGTTCCATCATCGCCATATCCTAGACCATCGAGTGTTAGAACCACTCCTTCTTCCTTGTTGTTATCAAGTAGCAGGCTGGCGGCATGTGCCCAATGATGTTGCACTTCAAAAACTTCGGCGTTATATTTTTCAGAAATTTTTTTAGCTACATATCTGGTCTCATATTTTGGATGTAGATCCATAGCTACAGCGTCTACTGTATGTTTATTCATTGTTAAATCCATAATATGTTGAACACTTTCTTTTAAAAAATCCAAGGTTGGATAATATTTGGATTTACCAATGTATTGAGTTGTATACAATGACCTGTTGGTTGCTACGCTGCCTGTTACGTTTTCTCCGGCACCTACGCTAACTATCCTTCTATTATAATCAACATCTATCGGTTTTGGGATGAAACCACGGGCTTTGCGTATAAAAAAAGTCTCCTCTTTCCAAGTTTTTATCACGCTGTCATCTATACGGTTTGGAATGTCACGGTTGTGTAGAAGATAAAAATCAGCTTTAAGAGAAAATGCTTTTTCGTTAGAGATAATCATGGGTTCACCGGGTATGTTGGCGGAGGTCATAATTAACGTGCTGACATCTAAATATGAAAACAAAATATGGTGTAGGCCTGTATAGGGTAAGAATAAACCGATGGTGTTTAAACCAGGTGAAACACCTATTTCTTTCTTTTTTTCTAATAGAAGTATGGGTCGGCTTTTAGAGGATAAAAGTTTTTTTTCATAAGAGCTAAGTTTTGCATATTTTTCGGCTGTTTCTATGTTTTTAACCATGACTGCAAAAGGTTTCTGTGGCCTGTTATACCAACTGCGAAATTGTTCTATGTTTTCTGTTTTGCAGCATAGATGCATTCCTCCCCATGATTTTATTACACCTATTTTTCCTTGGTCGATTTTTTCTGCAAAAAACTGTAAAATGTTTTTATCCTTTATTTCTCCCCTATCTTTGTTAAATAACTGATAATGGGGTCCACATTTTGGGCAGCTAATAGTTTGTGCATGGTAACGACGATTTAACGGTTTTTCATATTCTTTTTCACATTCCTTGCATAGAGGGAACTGTTTCATACTGGTTCTTTCACGATCATAGGGTACATCTTCTATTAGACTGTAACGTGCTCCGCATACTGTACAGTTTGTAAATGGATACAGGTGTCGACGGTTTTCTGGGTCGAATATTTCTTGTAGGCAATTGTCACATGTCGCTGTATCTACAGGTATAAGTGATTGTCGTTCTCCATTTTCACTATGGATTATTTCAAAATCTGTGTATTCAGAGAAGTTTGTATCGTCTGGTTTTTCATTTATCTGTTTTATCTCAGCTATCTCTGGTAGATTTTGTTTTAGATTTTCGATAAACTCTTTTTTGTTTTTGTCTATCACTACTTCTACTTCTGATCCTTTGTTCAAAACATATCCTTTTAAATCTAGTTTTTTTGCTATACGGTAGACTGTAGGTCGAAATCCCACTCCCTGGACTATTCCTTTAAAAATCAATTTCATCTTTTTATCTCTTTACCAGAGAGGGGGTTGTATAAAAAATATTTGGACAAGAAAAACCTATTTTTTTTATTCTACTATTAAGTCATCAGAGTATTTGTCGGTATCCGCTAGTAAAAACTCATCTGTCATATGTATGCAGTTTACTGGGCATACTTCGGTGCATTGACTGCAAAAGGTACACCTAGCGATGTAGAATTTAACTTTTTTTTCTTCAGGTTTAAACTCTATTGCTTCTGATGGACATACTTTTATGCATTGTTTACAACCTATACATTTATCTGTTTCGTATCCGATTTTTCCCCGGAATCCTTCTGGTGTTTCTATTGGAGGATTCATCTCTTTTTTTCCTTCTGCTACATCTTTAAGATATTGTGTTACGTTATCTGGTATATATTTAGCTGGAAATTTATTTGTCCATGGTTTTTTAAACATCTGTTTAAAAACCTGAGGTAGCATACTGAATCTCATTGTTTTTTCATCCTCCTAGTTTTTTGTATACTCTTTTGATGTAGTTCTTCTTTGTTTAATTCGAATCTATTGTTGCTTTGCCTATCTACTATCTCCACTCTGTTGGTACATGACATACATGGGTCTGTGGATGCAGCCACTATAGGTATATCAGCTATTTGTTCTCCTTTAAGCATCGGTATCCATGGTAAAACATTGTTGTAGGTTGGAGCACGTACTTTCCAAGTATATGGGTTTTCTTCTCCAGTCATTTTAACATAGTGTATTACTTCTCCACGTGGGGCCTCATGGCGACCTATGCCTTCTCCCTCTACTTTTTTGAGTTTCGCTAAAAGTTTAGGTATTTTCTCTTCAGCTAATATATCCCCTGAAGGCATCTTGTCTATACATTGTTCAATGAGGTTGATGGATTGTTTCACTTCTAAGAGTCTTACAATGATACGATCATATACATCACCATTTACTTCATCTATCATAACATCGGGTGTGATGTAATCTATATCAAGATCTCCATAGGCAAAGTAGGGTGTATCTACACGTACATCTTTTTTGACGCCACTAGCCCTCGTTGTGGGTCCTACTGCGCACAGTTTCAAAGCGTCCTCTTTGGTTAGAATCCCACATTCCTGGCTACGCATCCGGACTGTTTTATCTTCCAAAAACGTTTTTCTGAGTTTCTCAAAATTGTCTTTAAAATAGTCAAGAGTGTTTTGAATCGTAGGAATCATGTCTTTTGTGATATCTCTTCTTACACCTCCTATCTGAGTTATGGCTTTGGTGACACGGTTACCAGTTAAATATTCAGTTAAATCTAAAGCTTTTTCTCTCATCTCCCAAGTTAAAAACAACACTGTGTCAAAACCTATTTCATGAGCTGCTACACCAGCCCAAAGTATATGTGAACAAATTCGTTCTAATTCCCCCTGTATAACCCTTAGATATTCAGCTCTCTCCGGCACCTCGATATCTGCTATGGATTCAACAGCCATAGCAAAAGCGATAGGGTGACAAAAAGAACATATTCCACATATACGTTCAGCGAGATATAAAATCTGGACAGGATTTCGTCTACGTGAAGCCCATTCAATGGCACGATGAACATGACCAAGTTCTACATCTGCATCAATAATTCGTTCTCCATCAATTTCAAATTCAAACATCACTGGTTCTTTCAAAGCAGGATGAATAGGGCCAACAGGAACCTGATAGGTAGTTTTAGTAGTTTCTTTTTCCTTTTCAGCCATCTTTTATTCTTCCTCCTCTTTTTGGTCATGTAGATTTCTAATGTATTTCTCCATTCCTTTTTCGTCACGACGCCACGGATATACGTCATCAGGAAAATCATCTGGTAAAAACACTTTTCTTTCATCAGGTATGCCCTTAATTTTTACACCAAGAAACTCTTGTTTTTCTCTCTCCGTTATAAGTGCACCAGGTATATAATCGCATATTGTTTCAATCTCAGGGTTACTTTTAGGTAGTTCAACCGAGACATTCAAAACAATCTCCTGCATACGCTCCCCGGAATTTAAAGTAAAATGATATATAAGCTCTAATTTTTCTCCTAAATCGTTTCCAGATACTACAGCAAGATGAGGAAACTGTAAATCACAAAGATGTTTAATAAAATCTTTAAAAATGTTTTTATCTATTTTAATCCAAATACGTTCCGAGACATGTTTTTGTGAACCCGCAGCAACCTTTTTTATCCGACTATCTTTGATTTTATCTGCGAATTCATCTTTAAAATAATCAATTATTTCCTCCGATGATAACTTCTTCTCTTTTTCACTCATCTTTTTTTCGCCTCCAATGTCTCAAGTTTGGTCCATGCTTTAGCTACTGCATTTATTATTGCTTCAGGACGAGGCGGACAACCTGCTACGTATACATCAACGGGTAATACTTCGTCGATAGGCCCTACAAGATTATATGATTCATAGAATACGTCTCCAGTGTTACCACAGTTTCCTACGCAGATAACTGCTTTTGGATCAGGCATCTGATCATAGACACGTTTAACACGTTTAGCCTGTTGACGGGTTACTGGCCCGGTAGCTAGTAAAACATCTGCATGACGTGGTGTACCAACAAGTTTAATTCCAAAACGTTCTACATCATAACGTGGGCAAAGAGCTGCAATAATTTCGATATCACAGCCGTTACATGAACCACTGTTACAATGGTAAACCCATAAAGCTTTCTTGAAAGATTTAGGAAGACCTTTAGCCATAAAAATTTTCTTCCTCCAATTTTTTAATTTCAACGATTATATCGAAGATGCGATACTTGTGGTAATCCAGTCTACTATTTAAAAATTTGCGGAAAAAAAGATTTATACAAAAAATTAGCATATTCTTGGAACTGGATCTCCCATAGGTTTGCCTATCACTCTTTTTCCACCAACTAGGGTTTCTATAGCTACGTTTTCAACTTCATCTGTCGCTTCTCCTATTATCATAGCGTTTCTCCCTAAAGGATGTTTTTTTATTGCATCTAAAACATCTTCTGCTTTTTCTTCTACAACTGCGAGCACAACTTTTCCTTCATTGCCGATATTTAAAGGATCTATTCCTAATAGTTCACATGCTGATTTTACTCCTTCAGGGATAGGTATTCTTTCTTCTTCAACAATTATACCTGTTTTTGATTTCTCACTAAACTCATTCAAAGTATTAGCAAGTCCACCACGGGTGGGGTCCTTTGCAGATACCACTCCTCCCGTTTCTAAAGCTTTATGCATTAAACCATTTATCGGTGCTACATCTGATTTTATCTCTGTCTCAAAACCATAGCCTTCTCGATATGACATCAGAGCTATTCCATGTTCACCGATGTTACCCGACAATATTATTTTGTCACCTGGTTCAATGTTTGAGTCAACAAGCCATCTATACCTTTTTTTTCTATATTTTTTAACTGTTTCTAGATTTTCATCTAAATTTTTTGTTCTCTTTCCTATACCTGAGGTGTTGATCATAAACTGTTGTATCGCATTTTTTTCTACCACTTTGGTATCTCCCGTTACAATTGGCACACCGGCTTTTTTACTTGTTTCACCCATACTTTGAACTATTTTTTCAAAAATGTCATATTCTAGCCCTTCTTCTATTATGAAACCTGCTGACAACGCTATAGGTTTTGCACCCATAACAGCGATATCGTTCACAGTTCCAGCTACTGATAAACACCCGAGGTCTCCTCCTGGATAAATTATGGGATTAACTGTATGTGAATCCGTTGAAAAAACTATGTCTTCTATTACAGCTGAGTCATCTAACATAGAAAGAGAAACATCAACTTTTTTTGTTTCTGTTTTGAAATATTTAAGAATGTTTTCTTTTATCAGCTGATCCATCTTTTTTCCGCCAGCGCCCTGGTTAAACTCTATCTTTTTAGACATAACTATGTTTCTATTCGATGCATAACCTTTATTTATAGTCTATGCTTCAACAATCTGCCATGATTGTGTTGAATGTCTTGGATCCTTTGTTGGAAAATATTACCTGTTGGCAGGATGTAGTAATCGCTGTTATAGGTTTGCTTTTTGGTTTTATACTGCTCCCTCAGCTGGTGGATGTCTGGAAGAAAAATATAGTTTTAAACCTTTATACAGCTGCTTTAACAACGATTGGATTATATATTATGTCTTTTACTTTTTTCACGCTAGAATTTTGGATTACATTCCTAGCGGATTTATTTACGGCGACTGTATGGCTTCTACTTTTTGTTTTTTCAGTTATTAACTTAAAAAAAGAGAAAGCAGAAAAAGATGAAAACAAAAAAATAAATCGGTTATAAAAAAATCCAACTTTCAACTACTAACCCTTAATATATCTACAGAAATCTTTTTAATAGAACCTGGTTGACCTTAGGGTTACCACTTTCTTTTATCTGTTCAGGAGGCGTTATAACAGCGTTTTCCAATGCATGGCTGCATTCACAGGTTCTTTCATAATCTATCTTAGGAATTAGATTTCTAATGATTTCAGCCATGTTTTTATTGTTCTTTTTCAAGTTTTCTACCACTGAGGTTACGCTTACACTTTCCTCTTCTTCATACCAGCAGTCATAATCTGTAACTGTTAAAATCGCGGTTAGACACATTTCTGCTTCACGAGCAAGTTTGGCCTCTGGAGCAAGGGTCATACCTATAACATCCATATCCCAACTGCGATACAGGTTTGATTCAGCCAGAGTGGAAAACTGTGGACCCTCCATACAGATATATGTACCTCTATGAACATTTACATCCTGATTTTGAACCGTTTCATATGCAATATCAGAAAGTTTAGGGCAGAAAGGGTCTGCTAATGCGACATGTACAACTACTCCTTCTTCAAAGAAAGTATTGGGTCTTTTAAAAGATCTATCGAAGAGTTGATTTGCTATTACAAAATCACAGGGTTTCATCTCTTTTTTGAGGCTGCCTACAGCTGCCGTTGAAACAAGGTATTCAACGCCGCATTCTTTCAAAGCGAAAACATTAGCACGATAGTTCACCTTGTGCGGTGGAAACTGATGTTTTTTTCCATGACGGGGTAGAAAAGCGATTTCGACCCCATCTATTTTCCCTATAGTGATTTTATCTGAAGGTTTTCCAAAAGGCGTCTCAACCTCTATCTCTTCTGGTTCTTCTATTATACCCATCTTGTAAAGACCGCTTCCGCCTATTATACCTATTTCTACACTCATTGTTTCTTCAAGAATAGAAATAACTAAAAAAACCTTTTCGTTTATCTGAAAACAATGATAGATATGTCTAATATCAAAGAGCTAAAAGAAATTATTTCAACAGCAAGAGGAGATACCTCCGCTGATGTTGTTATATCTGGTAGAATATTCAATGTTTACACTGGAAACATAAAACATGGATATATATCAATAAAAAACGGTAGAATTGCTTGCATAACTGATGAAAAAATCTCCTCAGAAAAATATTTTGATTTCGAAAAAAAAATCATTCTCCCAGGTTTTATAGATTCACATATACATATAGAAAGCAGCATGTTAGTACCTTCAGTTTTTTCTAAAACAGTTATACCTCATGGAACAACAAGTGTAGTTGCTGATCCTCATGAAATCGCTAATGTTTTCGGAAAAAAAGGCGTTGAATTCATGATTAACGACGGACGTCGTTCCCCTATGAATTTTTATTATATGATTCCTTCCTGTGTCCCGTCATCAAATTTTGAGACCACCGGTGGCTTTATTTCATCTGATGATATTGTCAGCCTTAAAAACTGTGACGAAGTCATTGGTTTAGCGGAGTTTATGGCTTTCCCATCGATTGTTGAAGGAGATGAAAATAGTCTATATAAAATTTTATCTGCAAAAAACATGGTTATTGATGGGCATGCCCCCTCGTTAAGAGGGAAAGATTTGTGTGCCTATATCGCAGCTGGCGTTGAATCTGATCATGAATGCACAAAAATAGATGAAGCCAGAGAGAAACTGGAAAAAGGAATGTATATCATGATTCGAGAGGGGACTGCTGCTAAAAACCTGGATGATCTCGTTGAGCTGGTAGATGAAAAAAATTCTCGTCGTTGTATATTGGTTACAGATGATATAAGCGTCGGGGATCTTTTAGAATATGGTCATGTCGATCGACTTCTCCGTAAAGCAGTTGAGAGAGGTTTAACAAGTCTACAAGCTGTTCGTATGGTTACTTTGAATCCTGCTGAATATTTTAGAAAAGACAACATCGGTGCTATATCCCCGGGTAAAAAGGCGGATTTAGCAGTAGTTGATAACTTAAAAAATTTTAATGTTTCCCATACTTTTGTTAAAGGACAGTTAGTTGCAAAAAATGGAAAAACAACCAATGTTTTCAAAGGTGTTGACATGTCTGAATTGAAAAAATCTGTCAACATCAAAGATTTCAATGAAGAAAAATTAAAAATTGAATGTAAAAAGAGTTGTAAAATCCAGGTTATTGAAGCTTTCGACCACAGTCTTTACACTGAAAAATTTGAACATGCCATGAAACCCGATGATGGTTTTTTACAGCCAGATGTCGACAACGACATACTGAAAATTTGTGTAGTTGAAAGACACAAAAACACAGGAAACGTATCTGTAGGTTTCGTCAAAGGATTTGGTTTTAAAAAAGGAGCTATAGGGAGCACTATCGCCCATGACGCTCATAACATTGTATGTATAGGTAGCAACGATAGAGATATAGCTTTAGCGGTTAATCGTCTAGAGAAGATCAATGGAGGTGTAGTTTTTGTAAAAAACCAGAAAATTATAGATGAACTTGCTCTACCAGTTGCTGGTTTAATGACTGATGAAAAACCCAAGCTTGTTAGAGAAAAACTTGAAAACATTCGTAAAAAAATAAAATATGAAGGTTGTTTATTAGAGGCGCCAATTGAAACAATGTCTTTCTTAGCACTTCCAGTTATACCTCGTTTAAAAATCACTGATAGAGGTTTATTTGATGTCGACAAATTTGAACCAGTAGAGCTGATTTCTAGATGAAAGCAATAGTGATGTGTATTGGAAATATAGATGGTGGAGACGACGCTGTAGGGCCATATATAGCAGATAAATTAAAAAAAACTCCGGGTCTTAAAGTGATTAACGCAGGAACCACTCCTGAAAACTACACGGGTGTAATAAAAAAAGAGAAACCCGATAAACTATTTATTGTCGACGCAGTAGAAATGGGTTTAAAACCCGGTGAGACAAGGGTTGTCCCCTCAGATAAAATAGGTAGTATGCATATTAGTACTCATGGAATACCAGTTTCTGTTTTAATCAAATATTTAAAAACTTTTGTAGAAAAAATTTTTCTTATAGGCATACAACCTTCTAAAATGTCAGGAGGAATCTCGGAAAAAGTAGCTTCTGGAGCTGACAGACTAATTAAAACTCTCAAAAAACAAGAGATAAATAATCTAAAAACTTTAAAATAAAACACCTGCTGCCTTATCAAAAGGTTTTTCAACAAAATTATTATCCTTCTTCATTGGAGGCATATTTTTTTATGGGCGAAATGAAAGAGTCTGTAGATCACGTAATGGATATGATGAAAGAACTTTCTAAACATCAACCGGAAAGCATGAGAGATTTCAAGTCATTCATGGGCAAAGTGCTAAAAGAAGGAACACTTGATACAAAAACAAAAGAATTAATAACCATTGGTACAGCGATAACTGCTAGATGTAAATATTGTATTGCAATCCATGTAGAAAAAGCAATCAAAGCGGGTGCTACAAAAGAAGAAATCCTGGAGGCTGCAACTGTTGCAATCCTCATGGGTGGTGGTCCGGCTATGACTTATGTTGTCGAAGTGAAGAAAGCTCTTGATGAATATCTATAGAAGGAAACATTAACCAAAAATATTTAATTTAGCAAAAGGGATAAAACAAGAATCTCCATCATAAAATAATCCATTAAATTAAGTTTTTGATATCACAACGGTAGGCTGAATGTTAAAAACGTCAATTAAACAAAAAAAAAAACAGAGTGAGTGTTTGTAGAAAATATAAAAAAACAGTTCGATTTCTCTATAAACAAAATTATGTAGATGTAAAACTTATCTTATAGTAGGAATTATTTACCTTAAAATTAAACGTCCCACGTTCTATAAAGAAATCTTTTATTTCTTGAAGCTGATCTTGTTTTTCATATGGGATTTCGATATATGATTTTGACTGATAAGCTTGCTTAAGAAATGGCCGTTGATTTAATTGTTCTTCAGTCATATTTATATATTGTTCTGGCTTAGAATCAAGTTGTTCTACAGATATTGTTGTTGAATATTCATACGAAAATGCTAAAAAAATATATGCGAAAGTTATAGCTATGACCAACATAATTGAAGCAATAACCCAGATAATTATTTTTTTATTTTTCATTTTCTCCCTATCCATATTTTTTTACTATCAGGCAATTTAGTAGGGATATTGTTTACCTAGAACCTCTGTACAACTAAGCCCTGCTTTAGCTCCATCTGAACAGGCTGTAACAATCTGACGTAATCCACCAGTTATATCTCCGGCGGCGTAGACGCCTTTTATGTTTGTCCTCATCTCTTCATCAGTTTTGATGTATCCTCTACCATCAAGTTTTATATTCATTTTTTCTGCAAGAGCGTTTTGAGGTATTTCGCCTATAGAAATAAAAACTCCATCTACATCCAAAGGTGTTTTCTCCCCGGTTTTTGTGTCATTTAAAACTACTTTTTCAACTTTTTTGTCTCCCTGTATTTTCTCTACTGTTTTGTTAAAAAGGATCTCAACATTTTTTTCTTTAGCTTCTTTCTCGTATATCTCTTCAGCTCGTAGTTGATCACGTCGATGTATAAGGTAGACTTCTTTGCAACCTATTTGCTTCAAATATATTGCTTCTATCAACGCGGAGTTCCCTCCTCCAACGACTGCTACCTTTTTGTCTTTAAAGAAAAAACCGTCGCAGGTGGCACAGTAACTAACACCTTGCCCGTGAAACTCTTCTTCTCCTTCTACATCGAGTTTACGTGGTTTGGTGCCAGTAGCTATTATAACCGCTCCAACTGTATAGCTATCCTCTGAGGTTTTTATGTTGAATTTTTCATCTTGTTTCTCTATGTTTTCAACTGGTTCATAGAATTTTGTTTCAACGTATTCTTTAGCGTGTTGTTTGATTTTTTCCATTAGCTCTGAGCCGGTTATAGATTTAAAACCTGGATAGTTTTCAACACTAGGAGCAATGGCTGCAAGTCCGCCTCCATCTTCTTTATCTATCAAAATAGTTTTTATTCCAGCTCGTTCTGCATATAATCCTGCTGTTAAACCAGCTGGCCCTGCTCCAACCACTGCAAGTTCAAAATCCATATTCTCTTCCATCCTTCAATAAAAATTTTTAATCTATCCTATGTTAAAAAATGTTGGTTTGATATCTTCCCCTTTATAGTACTTTTTCTTTTAGAATCTGGTACGCCTCCGCCGGTTTATCGACATCTTCAAGTATTTTTTCAAACGGACATACTCCGTCACCAGATTTATCTTTTATAAAAGGTATGAGTTCATCAACGCGACTTGGCACCCCTCCAACTATAAGCACTGCTAAACCTGTTTTTGTCCCTCTGGGAGCGTAAACACTTTTCACCTCGGCGTATCGACATAGTAGCGCTGCTGCTTTACCTAATAACTTGTCGCCAACAACTGCCTCTTTCATATCTCCCTCGAGTTCTTCTATGGTCTCTAATAGCGGTTTTATGCCATATCCCTGTTTTTCCAACAATATCTCACCGTCTTTTACTACCAGAATAGAACAATCAGACTTGTTTAGATTTTCACGAGCAAATTTTAAATCATCTATCAGCTTTTCGTCGATCATAGCCATAAAAACTCATCTTCCTCTTACTTTGCAACAGTCGAAAAAAGATTTCACTTCATTTAAAGCTTCCTCTAACATCTCTTTTGGATAAGTTTTCTTATATCTAAAATCTTCATCAATTAAATTAGAATCATTTTTAAACTGCTGTATAAAAAATTTTTTTGAATCTTTGAGCCATTCACCTATTTTAACTATGTCTTCCATCGATAAAAGATCAGGTACCATAGTTGTTCTAAACTCATAATCTGGTGCTTTTTCTCTTATTATTTTGATGGATTGATCAACTTTTGTTATATCAGTTTTTACTCCAGAAACTTTGTCATATTTGTCTTTAGGTGCTTTAACATCCATAGCTACATAATCTAACAAATCCTCTTCCAGTAATTCTTTTAGTTTATCAGGGTATGTGCCATTTGTATCTACTTTCACCAGATATCCCATATCTTTTATTTTTTTCACAAAATCTTTTAGATCTGTTTGAAGAAAAGGTTCACCGCCACTTATAGATACACCTTCAACTAGTTCTTTTCTTTCTTCTAGAAAAGAAAAAACCTGTTCTTCAGGAATTAAATCTTTATTATTTTTAACTAGTTCTGGGTTGTAGCAGAATGGACAGCGGAAGTTGCATCCAACTGTCCAAACTACTGCTGCTATTTTATCAGGGTAATCTATCAAAGATGTTTTTTGTAATCCACCCATCTTCATGCTGTAACCACTGCTTTTTTCTCCATGGCGTCAAATGTTTTACGGTCGGAGAACTCTTGCTGTTTACCTTTATTCCATTGGTTCACAGGTCTTAGATATCCGACTACTCTGGAATAAACTTCACAAGCTACAGTTTTACCATTGTTTTTACATCTCGGGCAGATCTCATGTTCACCAGCTATATATCCATGCTCTGGGCATATGCTAAAAGTAGGCGTAATCGTATAATACGGTAGCTCATAGTTTTCCGCTACTTTTCTAACAAGTTTTCTAGTAGCAGTTGGAGAAGGATCTTCTTCACCTAAAAAGAGATGCATAACTGTTCCACCTGTATATTTGGTTTGGAGGTCATCTTGGAGGTTGAGAGCTTCGAAGACATCGTTTGTATATCCTACAGGTAGCTGTGTTGAGTTTGTATAATATGGCTCGGTTTTACCGCCGTTTCCACCATTGTTTCCGTAGACTTCTTGGTTGTAAACTCTTATATCTGGGTATCGTTTTTTGTCGATCCTAGCCAGGCGATAGCTGGTCCCTTCTGCAGGTGTAGCCTCTAAGTTGTATATGTTTCCTGTTTCTTGTTGATAATCCGCTATTCTCTTCCGCATGTGGTTCAGGATTTTTTCTGCAAACTTTTTACCTTCAGGGTCAGCTATACTTTTATTCATAAGGTTCAGCAACGCGTCGTTCATACCTATAAGTCCAATGGTTGAGAAGTGATTCTTCCAGTATTCTCCGTAGGTTTCTTTTATTTCTGATAGATAATATTTTGAGTAGGGGTGTAGCCCGCTATAGGTCAGGTTTTCTATGACTTCTCTTTTTGTTTCAAGGCTTTTTTTTGCAAGATCCATCATCTCGTTTAGTTTCTCCAGGAATTCGTCTTCATCCCGGGAAATATATCCAAGTCTCGCCATGTTGATAGTTACAACGCCTACAGAACCCGTCTTTGGATTCGCTCCAAATAGCCCTCCTCCTCGTTTCCTTAGTTCACGGTTGTCAAGACGGAGACGGCAGCACATACTTCTTGCGTCATCTGGTTTCATATCACTGTTTATAAAGTTGCTGAAATAGGGGATTCCATATTTAGCGGTCATCTTCCAGATTGATTCAAGTTCTTCACTATCCCAGTTGAAACCTTTTGTAATATTATAGGTAGGTATAGGAAATGTAAATGGACGACCTTTTGCATCTCCATCATGCATTATTTCGGCGAAAGCCTGGTTTATCAAATTCATTTCATCGGTGAAGCTACAGTAGTTGTCATCAGTAAGATCTCCACCGATTATAGCTGGTTCATCTTCCATATATGAAGGCACATTGAGATCCATTGTGATATTGGTAAATGGACTCTGGAACCCTACCCTTGTAGGTACATTCATGTTGAACAGAAACTTCTGCATTTCCTGTTTTATTTCTTCATAGTTTAAACCGTCTTTTCTAACGAATGGAGCTAACAATGTATCAAAGTTAGATAACGCTTGGGCGCCTGCTGCTTCTCCCTGCAAAGTGTAAAGATAGTTCACTATCTGCATCAGAGCTGTTCCGAAATGTTTAGCTGGTTTACTCTCTATTTTACCAGATACACCTCTAAAACCTTTTAACAGTACGTCTTTAAGATCCCATCCTACACAGTATGGCCCAAGCGTACCTAAATCATGGATATGAAAATTTCCGTCATTGTGAGCATCTCCTATCTCTGGAGGATAAATCTTGTTAAGCCAGTAATGAGAAATAATGTTTTCAGTTGCATAAACGTTTAAACCCTGTAGAGAGTAGCTCATGTTGCTGTTTTCTTGTACTTTCCAATCCATCTTACTAAGATAGTCATCTACAACATCGATATCTTTCAGTAATCCTCCGATTTCCCGTACTTCTTGATGTTGTTTACGATACAGAATGTATGCTTTAGCAGTTTTAGCATGTCCCTCTTCGATCAACACTTTTTCTACAGTATCCTGGACTTGCTCTACAGTTGGTATCTCTCCTTTATCCAGGTTTTTTTCTAAAGTTTTTATGACTTTTTCTGTTAATTCACTAGCTCTCCTATGATCTTTTCCACCTACAGCTTGGGCAGCTTTCCAAATAGCATTAGTTATACGAATCGGATTAAAATCCGCTATTTTCCCATCTCTTTTTCTTATCTTCCTTATCATTTTTTTCTAATTCTCCTTAACTACTTCCTGTTTAGTAAGATTTTCAATTTCTTTTTCAAAAGAAGTAACATCAGTAAATGACCTATAAACAGAGGCAAAACGGATGTATGCCACTTGATCCAGTTTTTTTAATTCATCCATAACATATTCTCCGATTTCTTCACTTTCAATTTCTTCTTTACCTGTCCGTCGTACTTTTTCTTCTATGTTGCTGATAACCTCGTTTATTTTATCTGTAGACACAGGTCTTTTTTCTACAGCTTTCATGATGCCTTTTTTTATTTTCTCTCTATCGAATTTTTCTCTTCTTTTGTCTTTTTTAATCACGTATACGGGGCTCATTTCGATGTATTCATATGTGGTAAATCTTTTACCGCAGTTTAGACATTCACGCCTTCTTCTCACCGAGGTTGCGCCGGTGTCACGCGAGTCTGTAACCTTTGTTTCAACATTATTACAAAATGGACACTCCATTTTCAAAAAACACCCTGTAACCATTCAATATACAACATATTGTATATCAAATACTTTCAAATACACTATGTTGTATATGGAGGTAGTTCTTAAAGGTTTCCATTTTACAAAAAATAAAAATCATTTTAAAGATTAAACAAAAATAATAACCCTCAACACAAAAACCTATTTATAACGCATAGAGTCTTGTCCTTACCAGATTTTTATGGATCTATTATATGGCCCAGTGGCATCATGGAGATTAGGGAAATCATTAGGAGTAGACCTAATATGTTCTTCCAAAAAAATCTGTTCTTTCAACTGTATCTATTGTCAACTCCAAGAAACAGAAAAAATAACTGCCAAAAGACAAAAATTCGTTGACCTAACAAAACTCAAACAAGAACTAGAAACAACTCTCAAAGAATCCAATCCAGATGTTATCACCCTTTCAGGTACAGGTGAACCAACTTTGGCTTCAAATATGGACAAAGCTATAAAAATTATCAAAAAAACCACAGATCTACCAATCGCTATTCTTACCAACTCCACAATGTTTCCAAACAAAAAAGTTAGAGAAACACTTCAAAAAATTGACATAATAGTAGCAAAACTTGATGCACCAAACGAACAAGTTTTCCAAAAAATAAATCAACCAGCAGAAAAAATAAATTTTAAAAAGACCTTCAAAGGAATCAAAAAAATAAAAAAAAGTTTCAAAGGAAAACTATCGCTACAAATGATGTTTATGGATGAAAACAAGGACTATGTGGATGAAATGGTTAAACGAGCAGAAGAGATCAACCCTGATGAAATACAAATCAACACCCCTCTAAGACCATGTAAACTTTCGCCTCTATCCAAAAAAGAATTAGATATAATTGAAAAAAAATTCAAAGATTTCAACACATTAAACGTTTATCATAGCACGAAACCCAAAGTCAATCCATTAGAAAAAATAGATATTTTAAGACGCCGTGGAACCGAAAAATGAAAAACTTAAAAGTTGAACTAAAAATCATAGGAGTCATACATTCACCTTATAAAACTACAAATGAAGCTCCACCTCAGGGAAAAAACGAAAAAATAAAATTGGAGATATATCCAGAATATCAAAAAGGTTTGAAAGACATTGAAGGTTTTTCACATCTCCATATTTTCTACTGGCTGCATGAATCAAAAGACTATAACTTAGACGTATTAACACCATGGGATGCTGAAAAGCATGGTTTATTCACAACTAGGTCACCACATAGACCCAACCCTTTGGCACACTCTGTTGTAAAACTTTTAAAAAAGGAGAAAAATATTCTCACTGTTAGAGGATTAGATGCAATAAAAGGTACACCTATAATTGACATAAAACCATATATAAAAAATCTTGATCTCTTTGAAAACAGCTATGAGGGATGGATTAAAGATAAAGAGTTAAAAAGTCACTAAACGAGCTTTCTCTACCGATTTATCCACCATCTTTTTTACATCAATCTTTTTTTCTTCTTCAACTATATCTTTTATCTTAGCCCGGGTAGCAGGTTTGCTTGGTGTTGCAGCACATTTTTTAGCATTCTGTATAGAAAGCTTAAAACTCCCTATTTCCTTAGCTATATCTACGATTTCTTCTTTGTCATAACCTATGAGAGGTCGTAAAACTGGTAGAGAGGATACTTCTTCTATAACCTTTATATTTTGTAACGTTTGAGATGCAACCTGCCCTAGAGAGTCACCTGTTATTAAAGCTTGACAACTATTTTTTTCAGCTATTATCCTTGCAATGCGATACATCATTCTTTTACAAAAAATACATGTGAATCTGTTTTCACATTTTTGTCTAAAAACTTCTAGGTTTTCTCCATGTGGAACGATAATATTTTTGAAACGACATTTAGTTTTTTTATCAAGATGTTTAGCTATCTCTGAAAACTTTTTATTCTCTCTGTCATCGCTAAAAGGCGTTATATCAAAATGTAGTAAAACTATCTGGGTTGCTGTATCAGATATTAAATATGTAGCAACTGGGGAATCTATCCCGCTGGAGATTAGTGATACAAATTTCATAGAGTCTGATTGTTGATATAATCTAAGTATTCTTTGTGGCCGCCTACAATTGGTAGAACTATGATATCTGGCGTGTCGTAGCTATGTAACTCTTTGATTCGTTTAATAGTTTTTTTAACGTTTTGATCAGTAGTTTTAGAAATCAACACTATTTCTTCGTCATCTTCAATCTCACCCTTCCAGTTGTATACTGATTCAACATTTGGTATTATGTTTACACAGGCCACTAACTGTTCTTCAACCAAAGTATGAGCAATTTTACGTGCATCTTTTTTATCAGTTATGGTGGTATACACTACTGCTACCATACATGCTCGTAGATAAATATAACCAATTATGTCTTAAGGTTTTGCATGCGCCGTATTTATTGGTTAAGAGGAGTTTAACATTTTTTTTTAATGGCAAAAAACTCTTTATTTTCCTTTAAAGAAACAGTATATAATTTTAGATAATCCGTTAAAGTACCAATTTTTTACTAAAGCTTTTATAATAACATGCTATTGTAGACCGGAGTTGTAAGGAGAGAGAGGACATGTATAAGGGAATTAAAAAACCAGATATTTTTACACTACTAATTTTAATTGTGGTGACAAGTTTATTGCTAAGTGGATGTGTACAAAATACTGATAAGAAAACATCAGATAAATCTCCTGTTTCATCTTCGACTTTTCTTAATATATCTCCGCCGCCAGAAACAGAGGATATTCGAGAAGGAACGCCCTATGGGTGGAAAGTAAACTATACTTTAATATTTTTCAATGATTTCGAATCATCTAACCCTGAACTGGGGCTTGATTTAACTAATGGGGCAGAACTGGTAAGTGATGCTATTGACGGGGAGAAATCAGTCAGGATTGAAAACTATCAGAATATTCAAACCAATCCTGAACAACTTCCTCTTTCACCCAATAATTATTACGTGATTGAATACGATTATAGAATCTTAAAGAGAGGAAGCAGTTTAACAGCAATTGGAGGTGTGGAAATCTCAAACTTTATTTATCCTGAAGGTTCAAATAATGATGAAGAATCTATTCATTTAATACCTATGTTGTCAAACGCTGTTCAAGAAGGCAGTTTTTCTACAGGGGGTTTAACAACTAATACTTCAGACGCTTATTATTTTAAAATCGTAGCAATGCCTAATTCTTCAATCATTATTGACAATATTAGGATTTATCGTGTTGATCAAGTGCCTGTTACTAATCCGCCTGATAAATGGGATGAACTGAATGATTTGCCTTATCCTCGTCTCGGAAGTTACGGAGGACATTCCCTTTATTGGGCAACAGATGCGGGCGGCGTGGCACCAAGTCTTCCTAAGAATAAGCATGTATACCAAGTTGAAGAATTAGAAAAAAGATTGGCATTTTTTGATGTTGTGGTGGGTCCTATAATTGATGCTCAAACTTATGATACTTCTTTTGTAAAAAGATTACAGGAAAAAAATCCCGGTATGGTAGTGCTTCCTTATCGAGTCACGTATGAGCAAGATTCTGGTGTATCCCGCCCACCTCATTCAACAGTTAGTGCGTATTTCCAATTCTTTGATGGTCTTTCTGAGGAGTGGGTGGTGACAGATACTAGTGGCAGTAAAGTACTGGATTCTAGTTATTCAGCAATGTGGAAGATGGATTTCTCCGACAATTGTACAGTGGTTAATGGTCAAAATTACACAGATTATCTTATTGATTATCTGACCAACATTGTTGCGGCTTCAGGAGTATGGGATGGTATCTTTCTTGATAACTTAGATGCCAAGATAAACACACATATAAAAAATCATGATAAACCCTCTTTGTTCGATTATGATATAAACCGGAATGGCAAGCGTGATGAAACGCCCGCCAAAGTCAGTGAAATGACTCGCCCTGCAACCATTGAACTGTTACAGAGGTTAAGGAAAATATTTGGCAATAATGAGCTCATAATAGGCAATAATGGATGGAATCCTGAGCTTTGTTTAGCTTCTTACATTAATGGTTACGTATTTGAAAGCTGGAATACTCCATGGTATGCAAGTAACCTGTTGCAGCCTAACGAGGGATTATGGAAACGTTCTCTTAATGACTATTTTGAAGCTGAAGAAAACACTCGCGCACCGCACTTAAATATTTTAGAAGCAACAGGTCATGAAGGAGAAATTGTAATGGGGGATGAAGAACTTAACAGGGATTATCTTGAACCAACAGAAAAAGATATTAAAAGGCACCGTTTTGCAATGGGGACCGCTCTTCTCAATGATGGTTTTTATGAATATGATCTTTATGATATGAGAAGTCCGCCTTATTTGTTTGATGAATATTCTGTAAATGATGAAGGCGTAGCTGTAGAGGACCGCGAATACAAGGGTTATCTTGGCATGCCACTTAGTGATGCAGTGGAATTGAAGTCCAACTCAACATTAATCTGGGAGGAATCCTTTGATTCAGGAAGCCTGCCTTCAAGTCTGCAAGGTGATGGAATGGTTGAAAACCAAAAATTAGTAATGCACAACCCTGACCACACAGAAACTGCATTAATGCAAGTAACTACTAAATCAGATGCAATTCCTTTTGAGCCAGAGAAGACTTACTTGATTGAATTTGACTGGGAGATCCTTGAAACCCTTGACTACCGTTTCACTGCATCATTGACGGTTGATGAAGGGATCTTAGGAACTTATTATATTCCTGAAGTAATAGAAGGAGAATCTGGCAGCATACGTTTTCCAGTCACTCTTAACTACGGTAATGATTTCACGCTGAACTTTTTATTAAACAATGGTGGAAAAGTAGCCATAGATAATATCAACGTGTATGAAGGTGGTGCTGGTCCGTGGCGTCGTGATTTCGAAAACGGCTTTGTGTTGGTAAATCCGCTTAATACACCATATACTTTTAACTCTTCAGAATTATCTGGCGAGTTAGACCGTACAGGTATTAAACGTATACTTGGTACACAGGCTCCTGATATAAACAATGGTGAACCAGTAACTGATTCTCTTTCATTGCAGCCATTTGATGCTATTATACTTCTAGCAGATCATAAGTCAAAATCTTGATAGATTTTTTCTTATCTGATCTATAAACCAAATGATGCTTGAATATAAATAAAACAAAAAGCATTGAGCGAATAATCAGGTTAATGAAATCAAGTCATTTTGTATATATGGCGAGATTTGAACTCTTTGAGCAACTAACCATATCTTCATACGATCCATAAAAGAGATGGCTGTCACAGCTGCAATCACTACAACCAAAACCGGATATAGGTTTTAATCTCTCTTTAAAACAATTTGCAATTTTACATTCTTCCTTATATTCACTTTCTTTGCAAAATACTTCTACTATTTCGGTTTCATCAAGCAAATAATCAATATGCCAATGTAACTTTTTTTCATCTGAAGATTTTAGATGCCTCTCCACCCTCTCTTCAACACCGTTTAACGCGCTACCAACATATGCATAAAACCCTTTTTTAAAAAAAATTTCACTAAGTTTTCCAATCTGGATGTTTTGACTCTTGCTGTTTTTTATCACTAAAACATAACTGCCTTCCATAACATATCTGATATATCAGTTTATCAAACAAATTTCTTTTCTATTAAAGCCATATTTTAGATATCCATTTATTTTAAATATGTATTCATCATTACCAGCAGCCACTGAGCAACATGGAATTCTAACTGGGGGAAAATGTTTTATATGAATGAAAAAGCAGAGAAAATTCTTAAATCCAGGTTAAGTGAAGAAGATTTTGAAAAACTTGATAAAATTAAAAACGAAGATGTTCACAATTTTATCGCCTATTATGTTGATCACTGTGCTCCAAGCAAGATAACAGTTTATGATGACTCTGAGGAAGATTTACAGAAAACACGTGAAGCCGCTATCGGAAACCATGAAGAAGCTAAACTTGCAACTGATAACCATACAATTCATTTTGATGGCTATAACGATCAAGCAAGAGATAAAAAACGCACTAAGTTTCTTCTACCTCCCGGAGAAGACCTAGGGCCCGAGTTAAATACAATAAAAAGAAAAGAGGGATTAGATGAAATACATGATATTATGAATGGTATCATGAACGGCCATGAGCTTCACATCAAATTTTTCTGCCTTGGCCCTACAGAATCACCATTTTCTATCCCTTGTGTCCAACTAACTGATTCTGCATATGTTGCCCATAGCGAAGATTTACTCTACCGTCAAGGTTACAAAGAATTCCTAAGACAAGGTGAAGACGCACGGTTTTTCAAATTTGTCCACTCAGCAGGTGAATTAAAAGAAGCAGGACTTGGTTTAAAAGTAAGTAAAAACATAGAAAAAAGACGTGTTTACATAGATCTTGAAGAAGATATAGTTTATAGTGCTAACACGCAGTATGGTGGAAACACAATTGGTTTGAAAAAACTGGCTATGCGCCTCGCAATAAACCGTGCAGATAAGGAAGGATGGCTAACTGAGCATATGCTTCTAATGGGTGTCCACGGACCCAACGATCGTATGAGCTATTTCACTGGAGCTTTTCCATCCATGTGCGGTAAAACTTCTACCGCTATGGTGAAAGGTGAAAAAATTGTGGGTGACGATATAGCATATCTACGAAATATAGATGGTAAAACACGTGGTGTAAACGTTGAATCAGGTATTTTTGGAATCATAGAAGGAATAAACCCAGATGATGATCCTATTCAATGGAAAGCCATAACGGAGCCAAACGAAGTTATTTTCACTAATCAGTTGGTGACACCTGAAAGGGAAAACTACTGGAATGGAAAACCTGGTCCAGTACCGGAGAAAGGAGTGAATCATTCCGGTGAATGGTATCCCGGTAAAAAAGATAAAGATGGAAAAGAAATAACTCCATCACATAAAAACGCACGTTTTACATTCAAAATGGATATACTAGACAATGCTTCCCCTAAACTCCATGATCCAAAAGGAGTTGAAGTGGATGGTTTCATCTACGGAGGCCGCGATTCAGATACTTCTGTCCCTGTAAAAGAAGCATTCGACTGGACTCATGGAATCGTAATGTATGGAGCCTGCCTTGAATCGGAAACTACAGCAGCTACCCTTGGTAAAGAAGGAGAACGTGCTTTCAGCCCTATGTCAAACCTTGACTTTTTGTCACTTCCTATCGGCCGGTATGTACAAAACAATCTAGACTTTGGAAACCAAATAGACAATCCTCCATCAGTTTTTGGAGTAAACTATTTCATCCGAGATCAAGAAACAAACGAGTTTTTAAACGCTAAAAACGACAAAAGAGTATGGCTAAAATGGATGGATCTAAGAGTACATGGAGATGCTGAAGCTATAGAAACCCCTACAGGATACATTCCAAAATACGAAGATTTGAAAAAACTGTTTAAACAAGTACTAGACAAAAACTACCCAAAAGAAGACTACGTGCAACAATTTACCCTTAGAGTACCTGAAAACCTTTCTAAAATAGAAAGGATGAAAAAAATCTACAAAGAACGTGTTCCAGACACACCAAAAATAGTTTTTGAAGAACTTGAAAAACAGAAAAAACGTTTGGAAGAAGCACAGGAAAAACATGGAGATTACATAAAACCCCAGGATTTCTAAATCCTCTTCCATCTTCCCTATTTTTTTTATCAACTCTTTTTTTATCACAATAAATTAAAATAAAACCTAAACTCTTGAGTTTATACCAAGAAACAAGAAATACCTGATTTTTTTATGAATATTAAAAAAGACTGTATATATTTAAAATGGAAAAATCAAGCACTTTCAGATCTTCATCGAATAGACCAAAACATAGTTAAAAAACCATTCTGCAAAATAGACAAACCCTCCAACAGCAATGATCGTCCTAAAAAATGTAGATTTTACAAAAAGAAATAAATTTTTAGTCTCCCAGTTTTTTTACAACATTGCTCACTCGCTGCCCTAGTTTCCTAGCGTTTTCAGCATCCTTTTCATCGGGCATTCCAGCAGAAGCAGTTCCGTAATGGCCGGTGGCATCCATAGGATCACCTACAACAATCATACCGTATATTAGTAGAGCCTGAAGGATGGATATCAAAGTAGTTTCTTTACCACCTGACGGGCCGCCAGAGGTAGCAAAAGCAGCACCAACCTTGTTTTCCATCTGTTTTCTTATAATCACAAATTTATCTAAAACCTCTTTAACTTCAGCAGCCATAGTACCAAAATAACAAGGTGAACCAACGATAACTCCGTTTGAAGAAAGCAAATCATCTTTAGTCACATTCACCGCCTGTTTTACAACACATTCAACATCTTCAACATTTTTTACACCTTCTGCAACTTCCTTCGCAAGTTTTTCTGTGTTACCTGTTTTGGAATAATACATAACGAGAACTTTCATAACAAAAGAACCTCCCTAATTTTTTACTTTAAATCTGAACTTAGATTTTTTATAAAACCATACCTAATACATTCCAAATAAATTTTTTGGCTTAGGAAGATTAAACCTTCGGTGGACTGTGACACTTCAACCGGTATTTCCACACTTTTGCGGTGAAGTCATTTGAATTATAAAAGAAACAGTTTTTTATATTATTTTATCTGCAATATCGTTTAAATCTTTCATAAAACTTGTCTCTAACAACTCTCTAGGTTTCCCTATATGTTTTTCTAAATCATGGTCAAAACTAATGCCGCCCAGATAATCAAAATCTTTATCCTGTATAGATTCTTGAATGAATGTTGAGTCATCCATTTTCATGTTTTCTAATACTCCTAAAACAGGCATGTCTACTTCTTTTAAAATTTTCAACAACTTCTCTACAGAGCCCATAGCGACCTTAGAGGGTGTAGTAGCTACAAGAAACTCACAGTCAGGTATAAAACGTATAACATCCAATGTTTCCTCGCCTATACCTGGAGGCATATCTACTATCAAATAATCCAGGTTGTGCCATTGTGTTATGGCTAACAATTCAATAATGATGTTAGTGATGTCTTCCCCTCTAAACACCCCTGGTTTATCCTCAGTGAAATATACAACAGACATAAAACTAACATCTTCAACTTTTGGCGGCAGAATACCGTTTTCTTCCTCAGGAAAATCAAAATCTTCTACTCCAAGAATTATATGAGAAGAAGGCCCATATAGATCTAAATCCAACAAACCAACTTTAAACCCTTTTTCTTCTGAAAGATTCAAAGCAAGATTAGAAGCAATCAAACTTTTACCTACGCCGCCTTTGCCACTAGCTACACCAATTACATGATCAACATCTTGCAGACGTTTTTTAATAACACTAGTCCTAACTTCCATAAAAAACTATTTCTCCCCCTTAATAGAAGTAATGGTAACACCACGACCTTGTTTAATTTCAAAATCAGGGCTTCCACAATTTGAACATCTTTTATGCACAACAGCCACCTCTGGAAGAAAATGAATAGATTCTGATTCATCCTCTGAAAACTGTTTTTTCATATCTTTAAACTTCCAGACATGACCACATTTTTTACATTCCATAATGCTTTCAGCAGTCTCAATTTTTATCTCAGCTTTCTCTAAAAGTTCACTCCCTTCTGCATCAATCATATCTTCAACAGCTTTTTTAAAAATATCTTCATTAATCTGCTGAAGCTCCCCAAGTTTAACATTAATCTCTGTAATCCTTGATAATTTTTCTTTTTTTGCTGTTTCTACTGATGCTGCAAGTATAGATTCAGCAAGAGCCCATTCATGCATAACAAAAAATGGAAAAAGTGGAGGGTGTTTAAATCTTACTCAAAAAAAAAGAAAAATTGAGAGATAGGAGTTTAGCTTGCTCCTTCGTTACATGGCTCGTATGGGTTGAACGCCGGGTCACCGTAAAGTGTGAATTCAAAGTAGCTTGTGTATTTTGCTGGTTTATGCGGTCCATATCTATCTTGTGTGGCACCAGATGACAAAGGGGGTGTCCACCATAGCTGCCATTCTAAGTCTTCTGGTAGATATATGTTTTTCATTTGTTTGAATGCTTGGCCTGTGCTGCAATCTTCTTCTTTAAGGAAATGACTCGTATCTTCAAACATTTTGAAACCAAAGTGGGGATCTGGATATATTCCTTGTTCTGCTTTCTTTTCCCATTCCTGACGGGCTTTCCAGACAGAGAAGCGTGTATCATACATTTTGTCTTTTCCGGGTAGGTATCCTCCAGGTATGTTTGAACCTGTAGTTGAAGCAACCAAGTTTCCTACACCTGAGTGGAGCAATGCCATGGAGACACTTTGGTATGGGTGTACTCCGTCTATTTTTCCACATGTACAACTATCTAACCACATGAACGATGGACCTAGATCTAGCCCGGTAACTGAGGTAGGAGTGTATCCCTTCCCAAGATCCATTAGTCCAGTGCCAGATGGACCAAGCCATCCGCCGAAGAGTGGTGTAATTCTACGAACTGCCCTCTCTATCCATTTACCAGGTATTAATTTTATATCGAAGCCTGCTGATGCAAGGTCTGGGCCCTCCGTTCCAAAACTTCCAATTGCTCCATGGGCATTTGCAAAAATATAATTGCTATGTTCCATATATTCTCCGCCTTTGACAACATGCTCGCCTACCATTTCTTCTAAATCATCGATGTTGGTAAGTAGTTTGAATATTATGTTTTTGTTTTTGATTTCCTGTAATTCTTTCCGTGTATATCCTTCAATCATAGCATGGCTTTTTAGAGCAAATTTTGGTTCAAAACCCATTGCTTCAGCTGTTTTTTCCTTTACCCGTCGGCCAGAGAGTTCAGTTGCCCCTGTTTCATATTTCCATGGTCCATTTGCATCCATAAATCTAGCAATTGCTTGTGTTGCAGGTATGCTGCCTACAATGTTTTCTATAAAGCTAAACAATCCAAACCATTGTTCAAGTTTGTATGGTATCAATGGTTTTTGGTGATCTACTCCTCCTCCGATCAATATAGCAAAGTTGTCTTTCCATCCTTCAAAGTTTTCTATAATATCATCATAGAAGATACTTCTAAGTATTAACGCATTAGCATCTTGGGCGTCCCAGCCAACTATACGACCAACTACGTTTTCCATTTGAGGTAGTTCGGTATAGATGTCTTGCGCCATGTTAGACCAATCATATTTCACTGGGTCAATGTTTCCATAGATGACATCACTTGGCGTACCGCCACCGCCATAATTATATGCTGTGTCGTCGACTCCGTCTCCATCTATATCGCCGAAAGGTTCGAGCTCATTTTGGTAAATGTATTGTGGTAGTACTGTTGCTCCGCCTACTAATGCTATGCTGAAGTCTCTGCTGCTATAATAATCTTGTAAATATTTTATATCTTTTGTATATGTTCTTTCGTCAATGTCGACATCTGCTATCTTAGATAAAACTTTGTTTAGTGGTTTATGGACATTGTCATAAACGTGTTTATTTGAGAGGGTTGTTAGTTCAGGATTGTATCTAGGCATATAGTATCCGGGGATTTTTTCTCCGTCTTCATCTCTAAGATCATCATTTGCTGTAAAAGCAAAATCTGTTTTTCCGAACACCATTCCTTGATGGTATGCTGCTAGATAGGGTGCTAGGGTAGAAATCCCTTTCATCATTGGGTTTACTGGATGTTCTATTTTTTCGATTGTAACACGAACTGATTCGTCGGTGGGGCCATAGATGTTATATTCTACACCCTGTCGTCCATAAACAACGGATTCTCTGTAGAAGATATATTTGATTATGTTTCCTTTTTTATCTCTTATAGGTATGGAGCTTCCTCCGTCAGTTAGTTCTATTTCTTGTAATTTTGGATGGATGTCTTCTAAATTTGCACCCACTCTAAAATTAATACGATCTTCTGAAATCGCCTCGATTTTAACCCGTGCATACTTATAGTCATTAGGTATAGTAAAAGACCAGTCAGATTCGGAGCCAAAATACTTGGTTTTATATTCTAACACTTTTGGGGGATATGCATCAATTGGGTTGGCCATGGCGAGGTATTTGACATCTCCAAATTTTTCTGTTATAAGTTTTATAGAATCATCTACAACCTGATCTACATCTTCATATTTGAGGTATCGGTAGCTGTCTTTGTATCCTTTGACATCTCCACATACGATTACTTTTTCAACTTGTAGATCTTCTAAAACATTTTTTACGTCTTCATCAACTTCTTCAGTTACAATTACAGGTATGTTAAGATAAGAAGCCATGGGAACAGCGTTTACTGCCAAAGCATAGCCGTTTTTACTGTTTTCAACTATTAATGCAGCATCGGTTTTCTTCCAGTATTTTTCTGCTACGTTTAAAGAAAAGTCTTCCACAGATTTGTAATCACTATCTTTAAAGGAAGTTATTTTATAGTCATCCCATAGATATTGTTCCTGTATCTTCAAGACAGCTTCTGATGGATTCGTATAATTTTTTACATATAACGGTATGATCTCTTTTCCCTCATCATTATAATGTACGGTTAGTGGTGTGGCTATTAAGGCGTTAAAAGGATCTCCATCTGATACTTCTACAGCTTCAGGAATGTTTTTATTTGTACCTGAGATAGAGAAGAAACTTTCTACCGTAGCTGTTCCAGCGTCTCCCTTTTGTGGAGTTCCATAATATACTCCTACTGAGGCTGTTATAAGTACTATTACACCTAATATTACTATCAATTTGTCGTTTTTTTTCATAATTTTTTATCCCCCTTGCTTTATATTCTATTCTATATTTCTATATTTGTATCTTTATATATAATATTTTCTATTAATATATATTAAAATATAAATCTTACTATATGAAAGTTTTGGATATAGACGAAAAACATTAAAAAAGCTCTATTTCAGTCAGCCATCTTCTCCTGACGCTTTCTAATCCTTTCTCTTCTTTTCTCAACAGCTTTCTTCCACTCTGGACCAAAATCCTTTGCTCTCTTTTCAACCTCTTCATCCACTTTATCCTTATCTTTCCCCTCAAATTTCACTCCAACTAACAAAGAATCAGATACATCCTCTTTTTCAGCATCACAAATAAGAGGAGCGTTAAAATCCATACTAACACCGTTTTTTCTTATCTCAAAACTGTTGACATCTACAACCTTAGGATTAATAGAAACTTTTTCTAAGTTAGCATAGTAGTCTTCTTCACTTCCTTCCATCCTAATTTTCATTTGGTTAGAACTACGATTATATTCAATCTTGACTCTCATTTTTTGATGAAGTACATCATTAGCCATTTTTTTCCTCTCCAAAATATATTTAACATCATTCTTATAGCTAGCTTATCTATCTTCCCCTACTCTCTTCCATTTTCAACCTCTCAGATAGACCTTCCAACTTTTCTACTACTTTATCTTCATCTTTTCCCTCAAATTTTACTCCACATATCATATTGTTAAAATATCTACTACTTCTAAGATTGCAAATAGTAGGACTAGAAAAAAACAATCTTACACAGTTTTTAAAAACCTGGATACTACTCAAATCAGTTTCCTCCGGGTTAATACTCAGTTTGTCGATATCAGAATAATAATTATCAGCGATACCGTCTATCCTTATTTTAATCTCGCCTTTCTCCAATGAATAATCTAAAGCCACTACATCTCTATACTGAATTACTTCACTCATAACGCAAATCAACACCAGTAAACATCAAATTGTAAAACCGGTAAATACTTAAAAAACTATTTTATCTCAAATTTCCAATAACATAACCAATATTTTAAATCATTTGACAAATATTTATTAACCAAAACCCTTATACCCTTCAATAAGTGATTAAGGAGTAGGAAAAAATATGGCAGAAGAAGACATGTCTAAACAATTACAAGATCAAATATCTAGATTACAACAGCTAAGAAGTCAACTACAGACAATAATGCAACAAAAGCAACAAGTAGAAATGAATCTGAGAGAGATAAGTCAAGCTCTTGAGGAACTAGATAAAACAGAAGAAAAAACACCTATATATAGAAGTGTTGGATCGGTGTTGATTAAAGCAAAAAACAAAAAAGAAATTATTGACGATCTCGAGTCAAACAAAGAGTCACTAGATCTAAGAAAGAATACACTTGAAAAACAGGAAGGAAGAACTAAAGAAAAACTTAGTGAATTACAAAGCAAAGTACAGAATTCTCTAAGCATGCAACAAGGCGGCGGTGGTGCTGCCGGCGGTGGAGCAGTTAAATCAAGCTAATAAAAACATACCTTCTCACACTCGGAGGAGGAGTTATTGGATTATATAAAAAATATGGCTAAAAAATTTTATTCCACCCATAACGATTTTACAACAGGCCTGCTAAGCAAGATAACAATCACCCTTGGCGTTATACTTCTAATTCTTTTTATTTTTTTAAAGACTATAGCTTTTTTTTTTGCTGCTTCCAATAACATCTTTTTTTCATTTGTTTATGGAGTTGCCTATTCAGATATATCTGGCTCGATGATCGCTTTTTCTGTGTTGCTTATCGGTGTTGGCGTAATACTGTGTTTTATCCATACACAGTTTGCTAAGCTGGCGGAGATAGCTTCAGAAGTTGAAAAAAATGAGGATTTAAAAGTTTTTAAAAAAGAAGAAAAAAACGAGGAGAAAAACTTATAGCTTCTTTATTCTCCAAAACGTCTTTGTCTCTTTTGACATGTTTTTATGGCGTCTAAAAAATCTCTTTTTTGGAAGGCAGGCCAGTATACATCTGAAAAATACAGCTCTGAATATGCCAGTTGCCATAGTAGAAAATTGGAAATTCTTTCTTCACCTGATGTCCTTAATATCAAATCTGGATCAGGAAGACCATTTGTGTATAAATATTTTGAAACAATTTTTTCCTGTATTTCTTCTATCTTTATGTTGTCTTTTTTGACGTCCTCTGCTATTTTCTTAATAGCTTGTATTATTTCTTGTCTGCCGCCGTATGCTAACGCTACGTTAAGTGAATAGTTGTCATAGTCTTCTGTCTGTTTCATTATGTATTCCGCTGATTCTTTAATCTCTTCTGGAAGTATTTCAAGATTTCCTATGACTCTAATTTTGACTTTGTTTTTATGTATACGTGAGTCTTTTTTTGCTTTGTCTAACTCTTTTTTACATAGATCCATCAAAGATTTTACTTCACTCTCTTCTCTTTTGAAGTTTTCAGTTGAAAAAGCATATATTGTTAGATTTTTTATATTGAGTTCTAGACACCATTCTAAAACCTCTTTTATTTTATCTCTGCCTAATAGATGACCTGCTTCGGCGTCTAAACCAAAACTTTTTGCGAAACGACGGTTTCCATCCATTATTACAGCTATATGTTCTGGTACTTCTTGGTTTTTAATTTCTTCTATAAGTTTATAGTTTCGAAACTCCTCTATTTTTTTTGATATAAAATTATATAGGTTGGAGTTGTATATCATTGATCCGAGTTTCCGCATCACACTGCTTTTTACAGCATGTTTCTCTAGTTGTTGTATTTTTTTTCCAGCTAGGGTTTTTAAGGATGGTTTTTTTGAAGAGATAAAATCTTCCTCCCCTGTTTTTTTCTTGTTGGTAAAAAGCATACCTTGGATTATATTTCTTTTGGTTAAAAAAAGAGAATGGTTTATATTAGATGAATAGCTGATAATGAGATAATTCTATAGAATGGATTTTAGCTACTTTCACTATTTTTTTCTACGAATTTCTTAATTTCATCTATATGTTCTACTATCAGTTCTGCTTTTCGTAGTCCAAATCTAAAAGGATAAAGATCATTTTCATCTTTTTTTAATACGATAACTGGATTTCCATTATATTCATCATATTCTACAGGCATGTTTAATTTCACTTCCTATACTACATTACTTTTATTTGTTATATTATTAATATTATCCTCATTACTTATAAAGATTGCTTGTTTTTTTGGCAAAGTGTTTGTTTTACTAAATCTGAGAATCCAAAGTATTTATATAATAAAAAGATATTCCGAGCGGTTACAGATTAAAAGGTGATAATTCTGGGTAATATAAAACCTGCCTTTATTAAGAATGTTGCAATGAAACTTATTGAAAAACATCCTGAAGAGTTTATTAGCGATGATTTCCAGCATAATAAATCTAAAGTTGAAGAACTTAGCGATGTAAATAGTAATGTTTTAAGAAACCGTATAGCGGGATATATAACTAGTTTTTTTAATTCGCAAAAGAAAAAACCCACTGAGTAACTTACTTTTTGGTAGCAACCCAAAATCTTATTTTCATTAGTCTGTTATCCTTCTTTCTATATTTGGGGGTAAAATTTTATAGAAAAAATCAAAGAAGCTATAGATAATCTTAAACAAGGAAAATTTGTTTTAATCTACGATGGCGACAGCCGAGAGGGTGAAACAGATCTAGTTTTATCTGCTAAACATGCGACATGGAAAAACGTTAGAACCATGCGTAATGATGGCGGAGGATTAATCTTCATCATGCTCTCATATAGGATAGCTGATAAATTGAATCTTCCTTTTTTATCAGAAATGTTTTCAGATATAAACAACCGGTATCCTGTTTTAAAATCATTAGTTGCTGATGACATTCCATATGATAATAAATCTTCTTTTTCCCTCTATATTAATCATCGTGATACTTTTACAGGTATAACTGATTTCGATCGAAGTTTGACTATGAGAAAAATAGCTGAGTTATCTAAAAAAATAAAAGATGTCAATAGCAGAAAAGCTGTTGAATTATTCGGCGATAGTTTTAGGACGCCGGGGCATATCCCTATATGTAAAGCTGCAGAAGGTTTAATAGATTCAAGGCGGGGTCATACAGAGTTAGTAGTTTCATTATTAATGATGGCAGGGATTGTGCCGGTTGGTTGTGGCTGTGAAATGATGGGTGATGATGGAAAAGCTTTGTCTAAAAAAGAGTCTATTGATTATGCTGAAAGAAATGGTTTAGTTTTCTTAGAGGGAAAAGATATTGTGGAGACATGGAAAAAATGGTCAAAAAAGTGATGGCGAGCGGCACATTCGACCTTTTACATATGGGCCATATCTATTATCTTAAAGAAGCGAAAAAACTTGGTGATGAACTGATAGTGGTGGTGGCTACTGATTCAACTGTTAGAAAACTTAAACATGAACCAGTAAACTCTGAGCATACCAGGTTAAACCTTATTAAAGAGTTGGAAGTGGTTGATAAAGCTTATCTTGGTCACGAAGATGACATGTATGAGATAGTCAATGAGATAAAACCTGATGTCATCGCGTTGGGTTATGATCAAATTCATAAAGAAGAGGAGATACGAACTAATTTACAAAAGAGAGATATAGATGCAGAGGTTTTTAGACTTCCTAAATACAGTGAAGGTAGCGATCTCAAAGGCACTCGTAAAATTATTAACAAAATTATTAGTGCATATAGTATTCAGAAAAACATCGAGCGGATAGAGGGTAAAAAATGAAACGTATAGGTATTGCAGATACTACTTTCGCCCGTTACGATATGGCTAGTTCGGCTATAGATGAACTTAAAAACAACGATACAGGTTTTAAAATAATCCGTAAAACTGTTCCTGGCGTGAAGGATCTCCCAGTTGCATGTAAAATACTTTTAGAGGAACAAAATTGTGATATCGGTATGGCTTTGGGTATGCCTGGCCCTGAACCGATTGATAAACAATGTGCGCATGAGGCAAGCCAGGGTCTTATACAGGTTCAGTTGATGTGTAATAAACATGTTATAGAAGTATTTGTTCATATGGATGAAACAGAGGATGAGAAAGAACTTGCTTGGTTGGCAGATCGAAGAGCTCGTGAACATGCTTTGAATGTTTTAAAACTCTTGTTTCATCCTGATAAACTTGCTAGAGAGGCTGGTAGAGGAATCCGGGAAGGATTTGAAGATGAAGGATCTATAAAGAAATAAAAAAACTATGTTTTTTTGGAGGAATAAATTTATTATGGCAAAAAATAGAGAAGATGTTAAAATTGGAGCAGTTGTATCAGAGTTTCACTATGATATAACAATGATGATGCTGGAAAGAGCAAAAGAACACGCGCAGTTTCTAGGATCAGAAATCACTCAGATAGTTAAAGTACCTGGTGTTTTTGATATGGGTATTGCAATAAAAAAATTGTTGGAACGTAAAGACATAGATGGAGTAGTAGCAATCGGTGCAGTTATTGAAGGTGAAACAGAACATGATGACATCGTTATACAGCATGCATCCCGTAAAATAGCTGATTTATCTGTAGAATACGATAAACCGGTAGGTCTCGGTATAAGCGGGCCAGGTATGACACGTCTACAGGCTGAGGATCGTATAGAACGTGCTAAATCAGCAGTTGAATCAGTGGTAAAACTACATAGAAGGCTACATCTCTAAAAATTTTATTCCTACTTGGGTTTAATACCCCGGAGCTTGCTCCGGTGGGTAATTTTTAACACAAGGGTAGCGTTTCTTTTTTTTATGAAGGTTCGTTATGCATCCCATTGCGGTTATCGTATACGATATCATATGGTTTTGGTGTTGAAATATCGTAAGGATTTGAT
>JAZKSG010000007.1:0-46978 GCA_036626215.1 Thermoplasmatota archaeon | reverse complement strand
TAACTATTTTATCAGATTAGGACAAAACCTACATTTTAAGTAAATCTCTCAGTCACCCAGCATTTTCCAAAGTTCATAATTATTAAATTCACCATCTCTCCTTCATACTTATCAACCCCAGCATCTACCAGCCATCTTTCATATATCAACAAGGGCAACCACAACAGAAGAAAAACCTATTATTAACCTCTACTGATGACCAAGCTTTTCACCACACCAAAAACCATTATCAAACATAGCAGCCCCCTTTTTTTATCAACCTTAGTAGGTGAACCATATATGAAGGACAGCATTTGGATGTCATTTAAAACTTAACTCAAAAAAACAATTATACTTTGATCCTTACAAATGTCATAACATTTTTATGACAGATGCCATCACAAACCTTAAAAATGACAAACGCCATACAAACTGTGTGTCAGATGTCATATGCGGTTGGAGAAACACATAGAAAGTTTAAAGGAAGTCATAGATGAAATCCAGACGGCTCTAGAAGATCCAGATGGATTACAGTCTCATCAAAGAAGACTTGCTCTCATGCTCTCAGTAGGAATCGTAGATCTCATAGAAATTTATTTCCACAGACTTGGAGTTATGAAACCCGGAGCGAAAATCAAACATAATTGGCTAAAAAGAAAAAATATAGAAGGAAAAATAGAAAGGCAGATATCTGGCAATTTGTCAAAAATCGAAAAAATAGATAAAATACTGGAAAAATGTAGAGAAATAGAACGTAAACGTAACGATTTTGCATATGGTTCACCTTTAAACGATGAAAAAATGTTAAAACAGAAAATAGATGAATTTTTAGAAATTAAAAAAATTATAGAAGAAACAACAGGTGAGAAAATTGAAATTAAATGAGAAAATAGTCGCCTACAGTTATAGATTCGTTTCTTTTCTACAAAAACAGTTAGAAGAAAAATTCAAAGAAATCGATCAGATAATTCTTTATGGATCTGTTGCAAAAGGAACCGCAGAAGAGGAAAGTGATGTAGATATTTTTATTGATACAGAAGCCGATATAGAAACAGATGTTGAAACTGTTTTGGAGCAGTTCTATGAAAGCAAAGATTACATGTTATTTAGATCAAAAGGAGTTGAAAATGAAATCAACATCAAAACAGGGAAACTCTCTCAGTGGAAGGAGTTACATAGAAGTATCACAGCCACTGGAAAAGTTCTCTGGGGTGATTTTAAACCTGTTGAAGCACCAATTGGCACCCAACATCAACTTCTTTTCCACTGGAACAAAATAGGTAAAAGTAGAACCGCTTTTTTAAATAAACTCTATGGCTATCAAACCCAAGAAAGAAAAATCAAAGGTTTATTAGAGGAATGGGATGGAAAAAAGGTAGGTAAAAGCGCTGTTTTGATTCCTTTTAAATACAAGAATAAAATGTTTGAAATTTTAAAAAAATATGAGGTAAACGCTAAAAATATAGAACTTTTTACAGTTGAAACTTAAAAAACACTAATACTGGATACCATAAAAGTTAATACCGCCATATAACTGTTTGTCTAATGAAGAAAAATAAATCTGAGGTGAAAAAAAGCTGTGTTTATGTTTTTAGTTGGATTCATCACAGGAATAATAGCGGTCTTGCTCCTAGTTTTTATATTGGGGCCACGTATCCTCAGCTGGTTTTTTAGAAAAGCCATGAATCGTAGTTTTAAAAATATTCAGAAAGATTTTTTCAATCAGAATCAAAAATCAGATGACAAATGGCAACATGACGACATCCTGTAGAAATATAAAAAAAGAAAGGGTTATCTTTTTTTTAAGCATCATTTTCTAAAAATCTGCCGAACATATTTTCCAAAAGACGATCAATCTTCAACATCCCATTTTGAATTCTATCCTGAACAGACTGTACACCATCAAGAATTTTAGGGTTCGGGTTTTCGTTATAACCAACAAAAAGCGAATAAGATGGACCAGGGGTAAACCCCCATCCATATGCTTCAATAAATGAAATCAAAGGACAGAGAAAAGGAGTGAATCTGTTAACAATAAGATATTGGAAAAGTATACTACCGAAAGCAAAAATCATCATTTTAGTGACGAGACCTGAAATATCACCTATATCTTCAATTCCTAACCCCAACATACCGGATAAATTACTTATGATAGGAAGAGGAAATTTTTGTATCTCATTTAAAAAGGGCGTGTCAAAAAGAGGATCAAAGTTAGATGGAAAGTAGAGAGGCCAAGATTGAAAAGTAGAAGTAAAATTATGAAGGCGAGTGAAATCGAACAAAGGTGCACTGGGTATTAAACTATTCCATATACCAGAAAGAATCGCAGCCAATAAATGTACTGGAATCTGTGGTCCTCCAAGCCCATCAATTAAACCATCGTTAAATAGCATCCCTACCTGACTTAAACTTCTACTGTTGAAAAAAGTGGTAAAAAGTGAATGACTCCCGTTAATCCATTTTGTCTCACCATTTCTCTTGGTAATCTTAGTAGTAGCATTCGGATCATTATAAACAATATAGCCAAAATAATACTCCATACCAAAAGGATTCAACTCGGGATATTGTAAAGCAGACATTGGATGAGCAATACCTAAAAGATTGATGGGAAGAAAAATTTTAAAACCTTTACCCTTGGTTTGAATTGTCAACCATCCAGCCATATGACCTTTTCCACCTGTAGAATCACTACCAGTTTGAAGCACTGTTTCACCAGGGTTTTCTAAAACAAGATTTATATCTTCATCGGAATTCACTTCTTTTGTCTCAGAAAAATTCTCTTTTTCTAAAAAATCTGCCTGTTCATCTGTATCTACCGCTGTAGCAGATATTGGTAATGCCGCAATCAGCATCATAGAGATTAAACCAAAAGCTATTATTTTTCTATTCATCTGTCACCACCTCTCTTTCTCTCTTTGTTTTTAGTTAAAACCATACCAAGAATTATTAATATAATCACCACGAGTATTACAAGTATTGGTAGATATTGATCCAACCAGCTTTTTGGTTTACGCTCATGTGGATGGTTTGTTGCTCCAAAAGGCATATGTCCATCAATGTTTAGTTCTGAATCATAACTTATTGGTTTAACATCTTGCTGTGTCCAATGATTGTTATCGCTGTATTCTGTGTTTGGTACATACATACGGAGATCTGGATCACCAAAGAATACAACGTTTTCAGCGTCATCCCACCACCATTGCCCTGACAGATATAGTGGCCCTACATGACTTATTCCTTTGCTGTATGCTTCTCCAACAGTGTCACCTAGGATTATGTCACGTGGTATAGACTGCCGCCATATACCCCCATACCAACTCGTTGGCCATGGATCCTGAACCTGAAATACGGATCCATGTCGTATCATCATCATATGTAGATAAGTATTTGATGTTTGACAGATACTTGTGATAAAACCTAATGAATGTAAATTTTCAAGGTTTTCTTCTAACTGGGTGGCGTTCTTATTCGCCAGAGGATATTTAGATTGCCCTATCGCCCCAGTGACACCATCATATAAGTTGTCAACGTTGAAAGGATCAACAGCTGGTATGATAGTGTTTAGAAACTCACGAAGAGGTTTTCTAGCAAGAACCCAGGTGAGACCCATAGCAAGAGGAATCGGTAACCTAATATTTGTAAATGGAAAGAATCCTTTGATATCCATACTCATAGTATCAGGTTCTTTAGTTGAACCCATCTGCCAGTCATAGCCACGCCAAGGATTTTCCTCTTTAAGAGCTCCAGGTAAGACAAAACCACCAAACAACATATTGCCAACTAAAGGAATCGAAGACAATTTTTTTATGTTGTCAATCAACTTAGCCATACCTCCATGACTACTGAAACCAACGTCTGGATCCCAAAACAAAGTCTGACCTCCGTTTGGTTCACTTCCATGTGAAGAATGAACCCATAGAAGTACTCCTTTGTTTAAATTTTCAACCACAGATTCAAGCTCAGTGGAGAAAGCACATTCATAGCCACCACGTCTTAAATAAAATGGTACAAACTCAGATTCAGTCATATCTGGGAAAACACTTCCCTCCTTGCCAGTATATTTTTCCATGATACCTTGATCGATAGGGTTCATAGTATTGGTTTCACCAGGAGTCATACCGTCTGCACATTGATATTTTGACCCATAATACTTGCTAGCTCTTTCATTGAAACGATATTTATGTGTAACAAAAGAACAAAGAGCAGGATATTTATATTCTTCAACACCAGTTTGTCTCTCTATTTCAAAGGTACCAAGATCAATATCTATCAATGCGTCACCTCCAAAACTTAAACCTACGTCTTGGGAGCTAACGCTTCCATTTATAAGTTCTACAGATCCTTGCATTGCAGGATTCTGGAAAACAAGACCTGGATAAAACATGCTACGGCTGATCCATGTAGCGGTATCAATAGGTGAACCGCATATACGGCCAGAATGGGCGACACCTATGAAAATACGATCCCAAGGTATACCTATTTCATATTGATCTGCAACTGTGATAATACTTTCTTTTCCCTCTTGGTCGAAACCATAGTCTTTCAGGAAATCATAGATTTGTCGTCCTGTTAAAACCATTTCAGCCATCGAAGGTTTAAAATCATATCTTTCATCCGCGTGTTTACGCCAGTAATCATTATGCCATGTAGCAGCCTGAGACAAACGTGGATGGTTGTCAACAAAAACAACAGGCGTCCCATGATGAGCAGCAGAAAAAGCCGCCGGCCCTATAAACAAGCCTGCATGGGTTTCATCACCAGGTTTAAGCTCCTCTTTATACCATTTAGTCCACGGATCAAGAGTTGAAAAAACAACATCCTGGGATTCCCCAGAAAGATCCCTTATTTTATCATATATATATCTATAATCTTCGTATAGTTTTACCTCACCAACTTCTTGAAGCTGATTTTTTACATCATTTTTGAGTCGACTGTTAAGATCTACCAGATGGATATTTTTAACTCCGAGTTTGTAAAGAGCGTTTTTAGTCGTTTCAGGTATTTCATCTTTTTTTATGTAAAGTAATGGAGTGTTAAGCTGACTGGCAAGAACTGCTCCCTCAGTGGCACTAGTCAAACTATCACTTTTTTCTTTGGTGATATTCTGCCTCCAACTGTATTCAATCTCAAAATCTACAGAGTTTTCTACGTCATCAGTAGAGAAAACAGAGATTTTGTAACCTTCCTCTCCTTGTAAACATTCACCCAGGTGGTTTATATGCATACTTTGCTCGTTTTCCTCATTATCCTCATTAGCAGTATATATTGCCTCTCCAGAAGGCCCAACCAAGGTAAAACCAAGGTTTACACCAGGATTATCCCATGTTAGATTAAAATAAGCATCACGGGTTCCAAAAGAAGGCATATCTGGAACATCAACATGTACACCAGGATACTTCGTGATATCAACTTTGTATTCAACATCTTTCACCATGTTTTTAATCATTCCAGGAAGTGATCCTTGTATCTCAAAAACATTTTCTACACCCTTCCTAGGTGCATCTCCCTCTGTCGGAAAATCGGTAACACCTACCCGCCATTCACCAGGGTTGTAAACATACGCCTGAGCGAGTTCATGCCCTGCTGGACGATAGATATTCCAATCCGTCGAAACAACAGTTTGCATCCAATTGCCATCATGTTTACAATAAAGCTGAAGGTCGGGATCTCCAGCAGGAACCATCTTATTCGCCACAAGGACGCCATCCCACCAACAGTCAGCCTCTAAATAAACATAATCTTTTTCAACAGTAAAAGTCTGGAAAACAGGGTTTAAAGAATTAGTCTGCTTCAAAGAGAGAGTGTTTTCTTTTTTAACCTCACATGGATTTAAGGTACCATCTATTTTATTCTGTGTTTTTTTATCATGTTTTTCTACAAAATCTTCGTTAACAACTGAAACAACAGCATCATCACTATAAGACCAATCCTGTAAAGCAAGATCAGAAGCAATACTATAGGGGTTGTCACCCTCTATAACATTATATTCTTTAGCGTTCCACTGATCAACCTTGTTTTCAGGGACATTAACAGTCATCACCTCATCCATCTGACCGTTACAATAACCCATCCAGTCCTCCATAAAATAATCTAGCCCACGTCTATCGTTAAGAGTAGTTTTTTTTCCTTCAAAATTCTGCTCCTCTTGATAAAACAGTAAAGGATGCGAATAAAGTGTTTCTTTATCTTTGAAGACAGCAGTAGGGAGAGATGCCAAGTAAGAGTAATCATCAAGATAGGAGTCTTCATCATATTCTATAAAAGTAGTTTTTTTTAAAGGAGCTACAGGGCTGCTAGATGGACCTTTATCGAAACCATTATAATCAGAGGTGTCGTCTGTTGCTGAAGCAATGGGTATAAGAACACTAGCTGTTAGTATAAAAGTGGTGGCCACCGCGAAAAAAAATCCGGTATTGAAAATTCTTTTTTTCATAGGCATATAAATATAAGGTTATATATTTATAAATTTTTCGTAATAATAGATAATATATGTTAAATAAAGATAAAAAAACTTGTTTAAAATTTAAAATCACAAAAAAGGAGATTAAATTTTGTATTAGAACTAATCTAATCTCTGAAATTGTTATCAATTAATCTATGATAAAAAAAGGGATTATATTTATAATAGACAAAAAACAAACTGAAATAAAAAAAGAGGTTGTTTGATGTCATCTTTTTTAGATCTGCAACGGCATTTTCTGTTTAACTATCCTCATCAGACATATTTTCATTCAATGGGAACCAAGTTTTTAGCTGGCATCGACTCAGGTGGGAGAGGTAGACTGTCATCTGGTCTTAAATTCACCCATTCTTTACACCAGATAAATGGATATGGAAATACTGGGTATCTGTCCTGGCTGTGATCTGGACCTGTTGGCCCTGTTATATTGTATGGTTCGTCTCCTATTTCAAGCCATTCATAGTGTGGATCAGGTTGTGGTGGTTCAGGTACAATGGTTTCTCCTGTTTCGGGGTTAAACGCTATCCATTCAGGCATCTGCATTCCTTCACGATCTGGTACAACAATGGTTCCATTTTGTGCAAGGTTGTTTATGTAGTACTCCCAGTTGTAGTCGCTCCAGTAGTTGCCTGCACCATCGTTGTCAACAACTGAATCGAAAGTATGGCTGTCATATTCACCGTCATCATCCCATAGTGTTTTTACACCGGCGTCATAAGCTGTTAGCCGGTCATCGTTTAACATCTGATACCAATCTGAAGCGCTTGTTCCGCCGTTGTTTATCATGTTTTGATAGAATGTTCTTCCAAATCTGAAGATGTTGTTATATCTTATAACGTTTGTATATGATTCTTCAGAGACATATATTCCACATGTTGTATGGTTGAGTAAAGTAGACATTGTGACTAGGCTATCTGAGGAGTGATCTATAAATATTCCAGTTGGGTTCTCCCATATTAGACATTTCCAGATGGTGACGTCATTAGAGTTTGCGATATGTACCCCATATGACTTTGCTCCTTTGACAATGTTTCGATATAGTAGTATATAATTCGAGTTTTGTATCGTTATATCATTTGTTGAACTGGGGCCATCAGAGTTAATCGATATTAAGTCTGATTCAGGGTTGTTGATAACGCAGTCTTTTATCGCGTTTATCTCAGAGTTTTGTATAAAGATAGGATAGTTATTATTGTCAAAGTATGAGTTATCAGGCCTTGGTGAGCCATGTGGTGTACCGCCTGAAGGCGTTGGTTTCATAGTGTAACCCTGTGAAAGTTCAGACAGATGGTTTAGTTTTGGTTCATGTGTATCATAATGATCAAAGTAGAATTTTGCGTTTTCAGCTCCGATAACAGTATATTCAGCATTTAACAGATGTACACCATAGTCGTTATTTGAGAAATTGGTATATGTTATAACGTTGTTTGATGAATCTTTCACCAGGATTCCTTTATCGTTATCATCTATCTCACAGTTTGAAACTTTGTTACCCATAGAGTTGTCCATAGTTATACCTACGTTGTGATCATCTATCTCACAATTTTCAATGGTGTTTCCTTTGGAGTTGATGATTTTTATTCCTTCGCCATAACGAGTATTTCCAATTTGAGAAAACGTACATGAAGTAATTGTGTTGTCATCGGAGCCACTCTGCATTTTAACGTCTTTAGCGTTGTTTGAAAAATCGCAGCTAGAAATGGAATTATTGCTGGATGATATCATGTTTATACCAACATCCGCCTCTGAAATATCACAGTTATGTATGTTGGCATAGTTATCATTGATTTCAACACCTGTTCCATCATTCATTATGTTGAAGTGTTTCATTGTTACGTTTGGAGCAGTAACATCTACAACAGTTGTACTGCTACTGTCGGCTGATCCATCTATTGTTACTCCACCATACGATATTTTATCGTGACTGTCTTTGTATCCTTCTTGTACGGCTATAAGATCTATTGATTTGTCGACGGTGACGTCTTCACTATATGTTCCATCTAAAACCACTATTAGTCCATCCTGGTTGGGTACATTTGGTGAATCAATAGCATTCTGGATGCTGTTGAAACGTCTTGTACCGAACTTAGGTGTGCTGCTTGTGAAATCGTCATCAACTATTGCATCAGCAACAAGTATGTCTCTTACTCCAGTTATCGTATCTCTCTTGTTTATATCTTTATCTCCATCGTTGTCAGTTGTAGTGAACTCCGGTGTATAGACACCACTATTTTTATATATGTAATCATAATCGGCGTAGCCGTACATCCGTCTGCCATCATCAAAATCATACTTCCAACCAATGATTTCGCCATCTAAATCCTCTGCGTTGCCATCAAAATATGTTTCTTCATCAACAACGGTCACAAGAGGATTGATGCTGAAGTTTGAGTTTGGAGGTACATTATGGATTCTAATGGTATGATAGGCACGATCTTCTTCACCAGTATTATAACTCGTTGTTTCTAACTTAACGAAATAGACGCCATCATCACCATATCTATGTTCTACATCTGCTCCAGAACCCCCATTTCCATCTCCAAAAATCCAAGAATGACCTAAATATACATTACATACTGGAGGAGGTGTTGTATCAGCGGAGAATGAGACAGAGACCAAATCGGTTGCTGACTGTGGTGCATCTATATCGGTATCTAAACGTGTCCATGTAAGCCAGGCGCGTCTGATGTCGCTACTGAAACCGTTGGTATCATAACATTTTACGTTAAGCCAGGTAGAATGACAACGGCCTGGACGAGGATTAGAAATCTTGTTGGAGGGGGTACTGGTTGTCTCCCAGGTTCCTTCATCAGGATCACCTAACTTCCATTTATATTTATCAACGGGGTTGTCTCCTTCTTCGGTTGTAACCCAAACCGTTATTTTTTCGTTAGGAGATGCTTTAAAACAGGAGTAAGCATTTATGTGAAGGATAGTTGGAGGTTCATAATCTTCCTCTACAATAAATACTTTTGTGGTATCGGAACGTGTTTTATCCCCTATGGATACCGTAAACGTCGCTATGTAATCACCGGTGTTGTTGTAAACATGTTCTGGATCTTCAACATGGCTTGATGGGCTACCGTCACCAAAAGTCCATTCTATAGAAGGAGTTGTTTCGCCTTTGTGGTCTATTTTTCCATCAAAATGAATAGTTTCATATATTCTACCATGATATGGTCCACCAGAATCTAAATTGAAAGACCAAACGTTTACCTTAACATCATCTGTATCTCCGTTAATAGTTACGGTTACATTGCGCTCTCCAGTATGATCTAAATCATAGTTATGAGTAGTAGTAATAGTCTTATTCCCTACACCTGATATTTCATCAGTGTTTTCATCGTCATAGTCGATTTCGCCACTGAAACTTTCGCTGTCATTAAAGTATGTATGTATCGTAAAAGTGATTTGCTGCTCTGGTTCCGCAGTTTCTAAATCTGCTTCTAACTGTACTCCTTTTACCAAAAGATCTGTGGTTTCAATATCTTGTTCTACTAATTTATCACCATCAAATCTGCTAACTGTAAACTTCGCTGTATACAATCCAGCAGAGAGCTGCCCAAGATTCTGTGTATCTGGCGCTCCTTCAAATCTATAGGTATTTTTCTCGGAGTTAGGATATAAACTCCATGTAAACGTTGCGGGTCTGTCTTCATGGCATCCATCTTCTGCATAACCTTCTAAAATTGTATCTTCCCCAACTTCGATAGAGTAGGGTCCATTTGGATGTGCCTTTAGACTTGTAATGTTTATATCATGTTCTGCAGTAACTTTATCACCATTTGAATCTGTAACTCGTAAAACAACTTGATGATATTGACATTCTCCTTGATCAGAAGAATATGTATGAGTTACATCTCTACCAGTAGCATCAAGTTGGAAACCAGAATCAGTTTCACTGTTGAAATCCCATTCAAAAGTATAATTGCCGGAGCCCCCTATCGCTGCTCCATGGAAAGATATTTCTTCATCTGCATTAGACCAATCAGGGGCTTCTATAAATGCCTGGAGGTTTCCACCCCAGATCGGCCATAGTTGAATCCAGTCGTCTGTAGCAGGTTTTGTAAAGTAAACAAAATCTGGGATTAAATCTTGACCTCTTTCAACATGGACATTTTTCAATCCTTCTTCCCATTCAATGCGGAAAGTGCCGGATGGTCCTCCATCTTGTAGTTTTATACCTGCACCAAATAAGACGGCTTCAAGACTATAGTATTCAAAACCTTGTACGGAACATTCTAAATAGCGAGGTGAAGATTGGAAGTCAGATGAAGTTTCAAGTTCTCCGCCGCCACTGGAAAAGCCAACATCTGCAGAAATATGGTAATTCTGTGTACCTACCTCTAAGCTGCAGGAAGTATCGCTACTTCCATCCAGATGGAATACACCGGCTTCTTTATACAAAGTAACCGAGCCTCTAAGAGATCCACTAGCTATAGTGACGGTGTCATATGTTACACCAAATAAGATAAGTGACCCTGAAATCACTGGATCTTTTTCATTTATTTTTTCCAAAGTGAAACCTTTACGGTTTTCGTTGTTTTTGAATGTCGTGATTTTGATATCTGAAATCTGTATATCTAATGCTTCAAAGAGAATTTCACCGTTTTTTGTAACTTTAAATACATCAAAATTAAATCCACCGTCAACTTTGACTGATCCCTCACTTCCACAGAGTGTAATAGCAGTAAAGGTTGTTGAAGACGCACTTACAGCTTCTAAAGTTACGTCATTTATACCAAGATCTATATTTGTATTTAAGTCTTCAAAAGTGAAAGTCATTGTATCACTCTGAATGTTCCATCCAATGTAACTACCTTCTGATAATACAAGACTGCCGTAAACTTCCACGGAATCAATTAATTCTATCGTTAATCCTACACCTGCCGAAATCGAAAAACCTGAACTGGTTTCAAGATACCCGTTAGCTGTGTCTACTGTAACGTCTCCTGAAGCTGAAAGAGAGCCATCAACTGAGAGAAGTTTACAAGACGATAAGTAAAATTCGATAGCTCCTGAAGCTGAGAAATCAGTAAACGACAATTCGGTAGTGCTAGATAATTTCTTGAACGCAGCATATCCTTCTATGTTAATTTCACCATATAGAGATGCAAATTTGAAATCCGCTAACTGTAATGTACCTGATATCTCGATTCCATTAACGGCAGTTTCAAGCGACCATCCTGAGGAAGAGATACGTTTAAAGTAAACCCCTCCATCAAGATTTGCATTTCCAGTTAGTTCTATAGCACCAATTTCTAAAGGTATTGATCCAGAGCCGGAAGCAGTTACTAATATGTCGCCAGTTAAATTCACTGAATCAGGGCTTAGAAAGTTTCCAGTCCATTCATAAAGTAAAGTACCTTCAAGTAATCCAGATACATCACTTAAAAACTCAGTTTCATCAATCTCAACTGTTAAATCAGAGACAGTAGCATCAATATTGGTAATGTCTAATTGTTTTTCTGATGACTTGATTTCAAGATCTCCATTTAATTCTATGAGGGAACAGGTGATTTTACCAACATTATAAACCTCAAAGTATAGATTTGAAATAGTGCCAGTCCCATTTATGATTATTTTATTTTCTTTAGATAAATCTAAGACGATTGTAGCCGAAGTTTGGAAGGAACCTGAAAGAGTTAAACCATTTGAGTTACCATTTGATGCATGTAAACCTACAATATAAATCGTATCGAAAGATGCACTAATTGTCACATTTTGATCTTCATCAATCTTAACCGTTCCGCTACCTTGAGCTGAAATTAAAGTCCAATCTAGCGAAACTTGAATTCCGGAGGCATCCACATATAAATCAAATGATTCAATTGAAGGATTTCCAGATAGACTGATTGTAGTTTCCGTGAGATTCAACCCAGTTGTCTTTACTTCAAAAGGACTACCCTGAAGATTAAATATTCCTGATAGTTCAGCATAAATCCCTGTTCCTGTATCGGCGATAAGATTCTCAACTTCTACATAGGAGATACCTGCAGAAATAGTGGTTGTTTCTCCAAGAGAGATATATCCGGAACCAGAGGCTGTTAAAAGATCCCAGGTTACATATGCATCTCCTGATGAAGCATAAAACTCTGAAATATCAACATCGGCATCAAGAGAAATCGACATTGGGCTGTCTGAAAGATCTATATAAAATCCAGCTGAAAGATATGCATAGTCACACTCTAACAAACCAGTTAAAACTGTTGTATCCGCATGGATATACAACTCATTTACACTAATTGTTCCAGCTGCAGCAACTGTTAAACCCTCAGAGAATTTTAGATATCCATTTCCGGAAATCTCTATAAAGTCAATCTGCACTGTGATACTATTTACAAATGAGTTGGTACCTGTTCTATCTTTAGCATTTAGGTAGAAATCACCTATTAGTAAATCTCCGTCGCCAACAGCATTAACATCAAAAGACTGGAAGCTGCTTGCATTAACTTTTACCTGTATATCCCCTGAAAGCTGGAAATCTCCTCTCAGAGTTACAAATAGAGAGGGGGTACTACCAGCACTACCACCACCGGATCCAGATTCGTCGCCGCCATCGCCAGAACTATTCTCTTCTCCGCCACCAGTTGGTAGAGCAAAGGTGAAATCCTGTATATCAGCTGAAATGGAAACACTAAAACTTGGAATGCTGAAAGATATATCTGTATAACCCTCTACACCTAAAGGAGGGATTACTCCATCATAGTAAAACAAAAAGTCTGAAATAGCTAAATCAGCAGATCCAGATGCATCAACTGTAAACTCACCATTGATTGCTTCTATTGTTGCTGTTCCACTAGCAGAAAGATCAAGATAATCCCATGAAAGTTTAACATATTTACCTGCATCTTTATCATCATAAACAAAAACTACATCAGATAAAGTCACAGAGCCATCTACACCTAACTCTACTTCAAAGTTTTCTAAATCTGTAAAATCAACTACTAGTTTGTTTTTTGCGTTAGATAAATCAAAGCTACCGTTCACCATAAAAAACAGGTTACTAGAAGGCGATATACTACATTCAGTAACAACTAAGCTGTCAACGCTTACACTAGCTTTTAACTTTTCACCAAATGACACCCACATTTCGTTTTCAGCCTGTAAACTCAGATGAGACATCTCCACGGTGAACTGCCCGTTGTTGACATCTAGATAAAAATCAGATAAATCAATACTGGTCATACCGTTTGAAAAAGAAATATTTACATAATCTGGCCCAAAATATATAGTTGTATTTCTTCCAGAAGTTATATCTAAACAACCATTAAGTTCAACATTGAAAACCCCTGGAACCTCCACAATAAGTGTCTGTAGAGTAATTGAACGGGTTGCATCACTTACATCTATGTAACCGTCACCTATCTCTATAAATGTATCTGAAGAAAAACTGATTTTTTCGGCGCTAGCATAAACTGTGTTTTCAACTTCAAACACCAAGTTATCTATATTAATTTGTCTTTCAGTGTTTCTCGTCATATTTCCATAGACATTAACTTGTGGTTTATCACCTGTACAGTCCCATTCTATAGTTGCATCCCCTATGATGTTTTTGTGTTTTCCAGAGTAGAATGTTCCTTGTATCGTCAAGTTTTTAAAATCGTTTAGATTTATTTGTCCATTTATCTCCCCAACTTTTAATTCACCGTTTAAAGTTATTTCACCTTGTTGACCTTGTCTATCTATCATGAAAGAACCAGGTCCATCCATTGAGAAATGATTGAAATATAGTGTTATTATATCGCTTGGATTGTTGTTGGTATCTTCTATTTTTAGATAGAAATCTATTAGGTCGAATTCTTCAGAGTCGTCTTGTGTGAAACCGGTGGCATTAATTTTGAAAAAACCAGTGGTTGTATTCCACCATATATGTATGAACTCTGTTCCGGTTTGTAGAAATACTGTTCCGTTTAATGTTACTAGTGTACCATTTATATCGAGGGTTGTATTGACTTGTAGGTATCCGTTTCCCCCTATTGCAATATGTCCTGACTCTGGCATTACTGTTGCATCTTCAGTACTCTCTGTAGGTGTACCACTCACCGAATCAGATTTCTCACCCTCATTACCAGCAGCATCAACAGCAGAAACACGATAACTATAAGTATGACCATTAGTCAAACCAGAATCCAAATACTCAGTAACCTCCAAACCATCCTCTATAAGATCTCCATCACGATAAACACAATAATGATCAACACCAACATTATCACTAGCAGCATCCCAACTCAAATCCAACTTACCATCATGAACATCAGTAACACTCAAACCAGAGACTTTGCTAGGTGGCTCTGTATCCTCAGTAGTTTCAGTAGGAGTAGCATTAACTGAAACAGATTTTGGTCCTTCTACACCTTCAGTGTCGACAGCTGAAACCTGATATTCATAGCTGACACCGTTCACTAAACCAGTATCTAAATATTCGGTCTGTTCTACGTCAACTAGATGAGAACCATCACGATAAACACAATAATGATCAACACCAACATCATCAGTGGCAGCATCCCAAGAAAGCTCTAACTTTCTATCTTTAGAGGTAATGGTTAGACCGGTAACCTGGTCAGGAGGACTGTTATCTCCACCTGAGCTTTTAGTGGGTGTACCGCTTGCAGAATCAGATTTTGGACCTTCCATTCCTTCAGTGTCAACAGCAGAAACACGATAACTATAAGTATGGCCATTAGTCAAACCAGTATCGAGATAAGAAGTGGTAGGATGATTTACATTGTCTATAGGATTATGAAACCCGTCTTTACTCCAATATATGTTATAGTGGCTTATGTCGCTGTCATTATCGGTAGCGGCATCCCAATTCAAGTTCAACTTACCATCATGAACATCAGTAACACTCAAACCAACAACTTTACTAGGAGACTCCGTATCCTCATTTGAAGTATTTAACCTTTTCAACATTTTCTGGAAGAAAGAGATATTTGCAAGTCGAGGAAAATGGTCTAAAAAACTTTTTAAAATTTCATACAACTTTTGTTTTAATCTTGAAAGTAGAGAATCGCCGTTATTATCTAACAGTTTTGGTCTTGATTCTTTTTTAATATTCGTTTGTTCACTACTTTCATTTTCGGGTTGCTCTTCTTCAGGATCAAGGGATAGATCTTTGTTTTCTGAAAAAAGGTTTTTATTTTCGTTTTCTGATGCTATAACCATCGGAGAAGCCATACTCAAGATTAAAACCCCGATGACAAGAACACTGATTATTTTAAGACGTAAACCTATATTTTTATTAGTTTTTCTAATATATCTCTTTTTATACGTTTCCATAAACGTCAAATCCTCCCTAGGCAGGAATATATAATCCAGCTGGTAAAAATCTATACTTAATATATACTTTATAATTAAAAGTATATAAATCTTCCTATATAAATCTTATTAAACAACCATTAACGTGAACCATAATCATAACACATAAAAATAAAAAGATTAAGGTCAACTATATATAGTTATCATTTTAAAAGCTCAAAAAAAATTAAGTTAAGAAATTGAAAAAATCAGTTAATAAAATAGAGAAGAATACTTATAAGTAGTAGAAATCATTTTCACAACAAAAAAACTCGAAAGTAAAAAAGAGGACACTATGGGAAAAAATAAAGATAGTAAGCTAAAAACTCTATGGTTCTTCATCACCCAATACAAAATATACTTCTTATTCCTTATATGCGTAGCTGTACTAGCTGGCTTACTAGAAGCTGTAAATGTAGGTTTAATGTACCCCATAATAGACAACATTCTAGAAACTGGGGCAGGAAAAAACGCATTTATAGAATTTGTAGATCCTTATCTAAAGATAATTCCTATTAAAGACGAGTTACTTCGTTATGCCATAGCTTTCATAGCGATAGCAACATCATCATTTATTTTTAAAACAATATACTACTATCTTTCAGCGAAGTTTTCTGCTATAATTGTAAAAGAAGCTAAACAAAAAATGTTTGACAAATGCATGAATGCCGACTACCAGTTTTTTGTTGACAACAAACAAGGTGAAGTATTGTATAAAACCAGCCAGGCGCCAAACAGTATAGCAAAAGCTCTGCAGACTGTATCTGACATATTTCTACATTCGTTCTTAGCGATATCGGTTTTCGCTATGTTGTTTACCATGTCATGGAAACTAGTGGTATTAGTCATCCTAGCAGGTATAATTTATTTCTACGCTATAAAAGAAATAAGCACTAGAATTTCTTACAAAGCAGGTAAACATAAACGTGACTCCGGACAAAAAGAACGTGTTATAGTAACAGAATACACCTCAGGGATTAAACAAATCAAAGTATTCGAAACATTTGATTACTGGCAGGAAATGTTCAACAAAGCCATAAATAAATTCTGGTTCCACCATCGAAGAAACTACTTTTGGAACCAGCTACCAAAACAACTTCTATGGTTAGTAATCTACTCATCTATAGGCGGAGCTATAATAGTGATAAAACTCCAATACCCTGGAAGATTCCTATCACTACTACCGTTAATAGGGACCTTCGCCACAGGAGTGTTCATTGTTTTACCAAAGATAGCGCAATTTGGACAATTCCGTATGAATTTCATGCATCTTATGCCTAACATCGAAACAGTATACGAAGAATTACAGGATGAAAGATACAGTAAGATAGAAAATGGAACTAAAAAATTTGAAAAACTTGAAAAAGGAATATTTTTGAAAAATGTAACTTTTTCTCATAAAGAAAGAGAGGCTCTGCTTGAAAACATAAACATGGATGTTAAAAAAGATAAAACTACCGCTCTAGTTGGACCAAGCGGGAGCGGAAAATCCACCATTGTAAACCTGATGCTCCGGCTTTACGATGTCGACAAAGGAGGCGTATATATTGATGACACCAACATTAAAGAATTCGACATTTTCACTTTTCTCGACAAAGTAGGTTTCGTTAGTCAAGATACTTTTATTTTCAACGGATCCGTTAAAAACAATATAAGTTTCGGAGAAGACTACACCGATGAGGAGATAATAAATGCTGCTAAAAAAGCGAACGCCCATGGTTTTATAGAAAAACTACCAAATGGCTACGATACTATTGTAGGAGATCGAGGGATGCGTCTCTCTGGAGGGGAACAGCAACGTGTGGCTATAGCTAGAGCTATAATACGGAAACCAGAAGTATTGTTTCTAGATGAGGCTACTAGCTCACTGGACAACGTCTCAGAGAAAATGGTGCAAACAGCTATTGATGAAATCTCTAAAAGCTGTACTACTTTTGTGATAGCACATCGTCTCTCCACTGTTAAAAATGCAGATGTGATACATGTTCTTGACGAAGGAAAAATCGTGGAAAGCGGAAGTCATCAAGAACTTTTAGAGGAAAAAGGACGTTATTGGGAACTCTACAAAAGCCAAGAACTATAAAAAATACATTTTTAGATTAACCGACTTCCCGTTTTGATTTCGCCTTCAACCGTTGAGCCAGGACCGATAAAAACACTATTTCCTACAGTGCAACCAACATTTATCATGCTGTTAACACCTGTCTGGACATTATCACCCATGATAACACCGAGTTTACGTCGACCGGTGTCAAGTTTTTTTCCATCTATGACAGATTTTATATTTTTTTTATCCAAACGTAGATTAGCGATTTTGGTGCCAGAACCAAGGTTGCAACCACTACCTATAATGCTATCTCCTACATAGTTATGATGAGGAACATTGCTATCATTAAAAACTACAGAGTTTTTGATTTCACATGCGCCACCTACATGACATCCATCCCCTATAGAGGTATAAGGACGGATATAGCAGTTTGGACCGATTTTACAATTTTTACCGATGTAAACCGGCCCTTCAATGTAGCTACCACTTAAAATCTTACTATCTGCTCCAACATGTACAGGTTTTTTCAAAACAACGTTTTTCTCGACATCACCAGAAACATTTTTTTCCAGGTCAGATAGTAACTCTTTATTTGCATCTAGTAAATCCCATGGATATCCTATATCCCGCCATTTTTTAACCATAACAGCTTCTACTTTTTTTTCAGATGCCATCATGTTTATAGAATCAGTTATCTCATATTCACCACGAGCAGATTTCTCAGTTTTTTTGATGTAATCAAAAATTTTTTGTTTGAAATGATATATCCCTGCGTTAATAACGTTAGTAAAAGGATCAGACATTTTTTCAAAAATTTTTACAACACAGCCGTCCTCTGTTTCTACTATACCGTAGCCTTCAGGGTTTTCAACCTCAAAAAGACCAACGCCACTCTCACTTTTAACCATGTTTTTTATATCCTGACTGCCGAAAACTGTGTCGCCACACATAACCAAGAAGTCATCATCAAAAAAACGTTCCACCATACTAATTGCATGAGCTGTACCCAAAGGTTTCCCCTGATTTACATAATCAACGTTTACATCCCAGTTTTCACCATCCCCGAAATAGTTTCTAACCATTTCACTTTTATAACCAACTACAAAAATAAAATCTTTGATTCCAGATTTTTTAGCGTTCAACAAATTCCACTCTAAAATAGGTTTACCTGCTACAGGCAGCATAACCTTCGGACGGGTAAACGTCAAAGGATGCATCCTTTTACCTTCGCCAGCTGCTAAAACAACACATTTTTTCATAATATTTTTACTCCACAGTTACAGATTTAGCTAAATTACGAGGTTTATCAATATTACAACCAAGTAAATCTGCTGTATGATAAGCCAGCAGTTGTACAATCACAGATATACTTATACATGAATCTATACAGCTATCTGAAGGATAACGAACAACCATATCTGCATGTTTTTCGATCTCTGTGTCGTCTTCCTCAGCTATCGCGATAACCGACGGACCTCTTGCCTTCACCTCACCTATGTTAGCAAGCATTTTATCATATGTTTCATCGTTTTTAGAAACAATTGCTACAACCGGAGTGTTTTCTGTAAGCAAAGCAAAAGGACCATGTTTTAGTTCCCCTGCAGGAAAACCTTCGGCATGGATATAGCTTATCTCTTTTAACTTTAGAGCGCCTTCTAAAGATAAAGGATAATTTACTCCACGTCCAATAAAAAAAACTGTTTTTGTATTCTTAATCTCTCTAGCAACATCTAATATTTCTTCATTGTTCTCCAAAACTTTTCTAACATAGGAAGGAAGTTTTCTAAGAGAAGATAGTTTGTGAAACAAATCATCCGAACCAACCACATCTCTTTGAGAACTAATTTTTAAAGCCAACAGATACAAAACCAAAATCTGGGAAGTAAAAGTTTTGGTAGCAGCTACACCGATTTCAGGACCTGACTGCATGAGTATATAGCCGTCACATATACGTGTCGCTGTGCTACCAATTACATTGGTGATAGCTAAAGTTTTACAACCGGTTTTTTTTGCCTCTTTCAAAGCAGCCAATGTATCCGCGGTTTCACCACTCTGAGTTATAGCCACCATAAGAGATGATTCATCTTTTAAACCAAAATAACGATATTCAGAAGCATATTCAACGAAAACAGGTATATCGACCAGTTTTTCGAGTAGATATTTACCTGCTAAACCTGCATAGAGAGAGGTGCCACATGCCACTATGTGGATAGATTCAAAATCATCTTTTAACAACTCTTCAACAGCAGACGGAAACTCTATCTCGTTTTCAATTTCAGATATACGGCCACGTAACACCTTACTAACTGTATCTGGTTGCTCAAAAATCTCTTTCAACATGAAATGAGGGAAACCAGATTTCTCAGCGTCACTGATATCCCAATCAATCTGATGTATCTCTTTATCTAATTTCTCATAGTTTTCATTGAAAACGTTAATAGATTTTTTATCTAAAACACAAAATTCCCCATCATCAAGATAAATAAACCGTTTTGTATATTTCAGAACAGCAGGAATATCTGAAGCAAAAAAATTTTCATTATCACCGACGCCTATAACCAAAGGGCTTTCATTACGAGCAGCAACAAGTTTACCAGGTTCATCTTGACAGATCACTACCAACGCATATGACCCCTTGATTTTTTTCAAAGCCTTAAAAACAGCTTCTTCTAAACAACCATCATATTCATCTTCTATCAGATGAGCTATAACCTCTGAATCAGTGTTGGAAGAAAAACTATGGTTTTTTTCCTCGAGTTTTTCTCTGATTTGTTTAAAATTTTCGATAATACCGTTATGGACGACAGCTATTTTTTCATTACAGCCTGTATGAGGATGAGCATTTTTTTTAGATACAGCTCCTTGTGTTGCCCACCTGGTGTGGCCCATGGCAGTAGTTCCTTCGAGAGAAGGTATATTTTTTTTTAACTCTGATATCTCACCTGTTTGTTTAAAAACTTTTAATTTTTTTTCGACAGCTGCAACCCCTGCTGAGTCGTAACCTCGATATTCCAATCGTTTTAAACAATCAAGCACTACTTTATCCGCATCTCTAAAACCGGTATATCCAACTATTCCACACAAGGTTACATCACTTTGGTGTCGCTATCAATTTTTCTATCTATTTTTTTCAAAGAATCAACCTGACAGTTTCTACCTATTATTACACCTGGTTCTACAACTACATGACTTTCAAACTCGGAGTTTTCTCCAATCATAACACCAACGTCATCCAGTTTGACGTATTCCTCTTCAACTTCAACTGTTGTACCTCCTAGCAAGTTTGAAAAATTATTACCTATAAAACAATCTCTACCGACTACAGAATGAGTCAAAAAACTGTTGGAACCAATATGGACATCGTTCATAACTACAGAGTTACGAATTTCAGAGAAAGGACGAACAACCGTGTTATCACCTATAACCGTTGATGGAAATATGCAACAGTTAGGACCGATTTCACAACCCTCTCCAATAACTACAGGGCCAACGATGTAACAACCAGAATAAATCTTTGTATCCGCGCCAACAGAAACAGGTCCTTTCATGACCACATTTTTTTCAATTGATCCACCAGTAGAACCAGACACATCTTGAATAAAAACCTCATTTACATCTATAAGATCCCACGGATACACAATATCCATCCATAAACCAGCTTTGTGGACAGATACCTGTTTTTTATCTTTCACTAGAGATTGAACTACCGACGATAAATCCATAACTCCCTCTGAAATCATTTTTTCAATTCTGTCAAAAATTGAAGATGGAAATTTGTAGATACCTGTGGAAATAAAACATTTACCAGTTTCTTCTATAGGTTTCTCCACGATATTTTTCAAAATATTATTTTGAACCTTAACCATCCCATATTTTGAAGGATCCGGATTTTTTTTTATCAACATAGAATATCTTGATTCAACTTCCATTAACTTCAGAATGCTATCTGAATCAACAATATTGTCTCCAGATAGAACTAAAAAATCGTCTTTTATTTTTTCTTTCGCCTGCAGCAAAGCATGTGCTGTCCCCAGTTGTTTCTCCTGGGTGACAAAATCTATATCTACATCTGTGTAGTATTTAAAATGCTCTTGAATTGATTCTTTTTTATATCCTACAACTATCACTACTTTGTCTATACCACTATTTTTTAACGCATCTACAACATGTTCCAAAATAGGTTTGTTTGCCACTGGAAGCATAACCTTCGGCATAGTTTCTGTAAAAGGCCTTAAACGTCTGCCTTCTCCCGCGGCAAGTATTACAGCTTTCATAAATCTTCTTCGCCATCCTGATGTAAGTTATATCCCTCTATTTTATACTTACTAAAAGGCAACAAATTTGTGAATGATTTATAAAAAAAGCTAAGATTTTTTGTTTAGTTTACAAACAGTATAGAATGGTCACATCTTCCAGCCATTTTTTGTCTAACATTACCAGCAGGTAAACCAAGCACGCCTTTCTTTTTCTTCATTCTGCCGATAACTACCAACCCTGCATCTATTTTGTCAGCGAAATCATCGGTTTCATCAGGAATATTGCCTTTAATCATCTCTACATCTATATTTTTTTTCTTCATTTCATCTATAAATTTTTGTGCATCTGAGGTTAAAACCTGTTCAGGTTTTTTCTCTGATCGTTCACCATTTTCATCTACCTCTACACTATCTTGAACATCGACAACATACAGCATTTTTAGTTTCCAATCAAGTTTTTCCGCCAGCTCCATACTTATCTTTGGTACTCTTTGATTAGGAGCTAGGTTAGAACAGATGGCTAAAATAGATTTATCTTTATGTTCTGATTCAATCCAGATAGGGATATCCAACTGGTAGAAGAAACTGTAATCCAAGGCACATCCTTTTTTGAAACCCATAAGGATTAAATCGTATTCCTCTGCGTCTATCTCTCTTTTTATAACCTCACCAAAAGTCCCTTCAACAACCTTTTCCCGATAAGGTATACTCTTGTTTTTTAGGAGATGTTTAGCGTCATCAAAAATAATGTTGGCAGATGTTTTACGATGCTGAATTAATCTATCTTTTTTAGTTTCACTTCTATCATATGGAGTACGATAAGAGGAAGACTGTTTCGCCACCTGTTCAAGAGTCTGCTCTTCTAGAATTGAATAAAGAGTTATTTTGCTATCAAATCTTTCAGCAAGAAAAACAGCTCTCTTCAACACCTCTTTTGAATAATACTCAGATGATATTGGAACGCAGATGTTTTTAAACATATTTTATCTCAGAGTTTTAAGTCTTTATTCTGGGGAAATAACTAACCTGTTATTTAATTTTTTCACACCAAATGTAGTTTCAACACACCCATCCAATAAACAACGGCAACTAAAAATATAACAGCTATACATATCAAATTCGCTATCAAACCCGCTTTAAATAAATCTCTTATAGAATAGTAACCAGAAGAATAAGTTATAGCGTTACCCGGGGTAGCTATAACCAACATAAAAGCTAAACCTCCACTCAACGCTATCAACATCGAGGAAAAAAGAGGAGAAATATTAGACATACTATTTGAAACAGCTAAACCAATAGGCAGTAAAACAGCTACCGCACCTGTATTAGACATAACATTGGTCAAAAGAATCGTAAATACAATTAAACCTATGATGACAAGAAAAATGTTGATTTCAAGTGAAGAAAAAATCTGGCGGGCTATCCAATTGGCAGCACCTGTACTCTGTAGACCTACACCCAAAGTTATAGCTCCACCATAGAGCAGGACGACACCCCAAGGTATACGTTTTTCGACATCCTCCCATTCTAAACTACCAGAGATAAAAAGAAGACTGCCTCCAAGTAGCGCAATGCCGGCTAAACCCAAGGCTGAATGAGAAAAGAAAAGCCATAGAAAAATAGTTAAAAACAAAACACCTGTAACTACACTCTCTTTTCTATCAAAGGAACCCATTTTCGCAACTTGGTTACTAATCTCTTTTTTAGCCAACGTCATATCCTCCACCTCAAGAGGAAAAGAAAACTGTAAAACAAGCCAAACCAAAGGTAACGCCAAAAACACAATAGGAAGAGAATATTTCATCCATTCAAAAAAAGTAATAGTAATATTCTGCTCCGAAAGAAAAGCTACAGTCAAAGGGTTACGAGCACCACCAATCAACGTACCAAGACTACCTATAGAACAACCATAAGCCACGCTAAGCATACTTACCTTACCGAAATTACTCTGCTTAGGTACAACTTTCATCACAATCAAAACCGACGTGATGATAGGTAGAAACAATGCTGCTACACCATGCTCTGGCATAATAAAAGACATCAAAGCACAAGCCAACATTATACCAAAAGTGAAATAACGAGGACTCTGCTCAAAAAAACTGAGGAAACGCAAAGCTATACGACGATGTAAACCATGTTTCTCTATAGCACTAGCGAGAATAAAAGCACCAATCAAAAAGAATACTGCTTCATTTCCAAAAGAACTAAAGACACTATCTGTAGACAGGACGCCTAACAAAGGCTGCGTTAACATCACCAATAAACCTGTCACAGCTAAAGGGATAGGTTCCGAAATCCATAAAATAGCAGCCATCAACAAAATCCCTATCATCGTCTGACCTTCAGACGATAAACCAGCCATACTCGGATAAAAATGGAAAACAGCTAAAACTAAAAAAGCCAACAATAGGTAAAAAATTTTTTTATAGGTCAAATTAGCAAAAACTTCTCGTTCGAAAAGATTTTTCTGCTCCTCACCTTCACTATTTGACGTATCTACCATTTTTTTTTATTTAGAAACTATTTTAAAAGGTATTAAAAGTTAACGTTTTTTTACTGTTTTTTCCTTTGCCTATACAATCTATGGTCTACAACTTCAACCATTTCCTCAATTTTTTCTTCGGAGATGTCTAAAAATCGTTGAATTTTTTTAATATCCCTTTTTGGGTCACTCAATATGTGGTTATAATTTACAAACAATACATCTACGTCCTCTCTATCCCGCAGTTGTTTTTTCACCAGCCTATTAAGCTTTAAAAACGCTTGTTTTGTCTCCTCTCTTCGTGGGTCTTTTTCTCCAGCCATTTTCTCCATAGAATCCAGTATTTCCTCAATATTCCTCTCAGAATAAACGACTTTGTAATTACCTCTTGGCAAATGCTTCATACCGTAAGCAGTTATTTTGATAAAAATTCCCTGATATTTTTCAAAAGGAAAATCTCCTTCGATTAGACGATTTATTATTTTTCCGCCTTCAAGCTCATAGTATCCACGAGGATTATTTGGATCCGAAGGTCTAGATTCATGATCATATGCAATAGGAATATCCGCTGCATGAAGTATCTGCATCAGCATAGATGTACCTGATCGTTCCAACCCAGATACAATGTAGTTTACATTTTTTTTTAAATCCATGTTCTTCCTCATATAAAAAAAATTTATTTAAAAAATTTTTTTTAGGGTTCTAACAGATTCATCTCCTCTAGTTTTTTAATTATTTTTTCAGCACTCTCTCTAACAGATTCCCTATCGGTATCAACAACAACCTCTGCATCTTCCGGTTCCTCATACGGCGCACTTATACCCGTAAAATCTTTGATTTCACCACTTCTCGCTTTTTTATACAAACCCTTAGGGTCACGTTTTTCACATGTCTCCAATGGCGCCTTACAAAATACCTCTACAAAACGATCATCGCCGACTAACTCACGGCAAAAATTCCGTAGTTTACGATAAGGTGAAATAAACGCTGTTATAGTTATAACACCTGCATCAGCAAATAAGTTCGCTACTTCACTTATCCGACGGATGTTTTCATTTCGTTCCTCTGGGCTAAAACCAAGATCCTTGTTTAAACCATGACGTACGTTGTCACCATCAAGAATATAGGTTAGTTTATCTCTCTCGTGGAGCATATGTGACAACTCGTTTGCCACAGTGCTTTTTCCGCTACCAGATAAACCAGTACACCAAATTACTGCTCCTTTATGCCCAAGTAGTTTCTCTCTTTCCTTTCGTTCAACCTTATGATCATGCCAATGAACATTGGTTGCTTTTTGTTCGTCTTCCATACTTTTTTTAATCCTCCATAAAAAAATTTTTAACTTCTTCAAGAAAACTTTCAGTTTGATTTTTTGGGATTATAGCACCTAATACTTCTTTTTTTCCACCACATTTGAAACCAAGTTTTTTTCCTCGTTGTATCATAGGTTCCATATTTTTGTTTAAAGTCCGTACATAGAGCTGATCTTCATCATCAAAAAAACCAGTGTTTACCACAATAGTGTTTTTTTGTGTATCCCAAGCTAATCGACGGGTTATAGTTGAAATTATGTTGAAAGGTGAATTCATCTTTTTAATTATGGTGTCATCCGTTGTCTCCAAAGGTTCATTAAGCTGCTTTTCGATTTCGTCATCCAACATTTTTTTGTTCTGATTCCATTCTTTGTTTTCCAAGATTTGTCGTGGTTCATCAACTTTAAGAAGTATATACGGTGCTTTTTCAACTGCTTTTTTATTTCCTTTCTTATAGTTTGAATCAAGAAGATAAACCATTCTAAGCATGTCTTCAAAAACAATGTTTTTTTCTTGACAAAAACTTTCTATCAGACTAAAAAATTGATTATTGTTTTTGATTTTTTGTTCATGATCACCTACAACGCCTAACAATGCAAACAAGTTTACAGAGTTATCAAGATAATCGTTGACGATCCAACTGGCAGAGGGATACTCATCAGGATTTTTGCCTTTTATAACGGGGTTGCGATGAAAAACCTGTTTGATTTCTTCTCCTAGATGATGATCAAAGATTAATACTTGTGAGTTTCCATTAAGTTTGAGAATGTTTTTTTTCGGTAGAGACATATCTACTATTATAACAAAGTCATAACCTCTGCATTTTTCTATTTCTTCGTTTGTTAAAAAATAGTTTCCAAGAGTAGGTGTAAAACTATTTTCGATTTTGTCACCGATTTTTTCCAATAGCAGTTTAGCAGAGCAGATTCCATCTGCATCCCAATGATGTATCAACAATCCATTTCCTTCAAGTTTATCTAACATATATTTTTAATTCCTCACCAAAAAGATTTTTTTATTCTACGAAAGGCTGATCAAACTGTAGAATGGTATCTGCAACTTCTTTCCTCATTTGATCCTCTGAAGGACGTTGTCCGTTTCTAAGCATTTTACGGATTTTACTTCCACTGAAATAAACATGATGTTTTTGGTCATGTGGACATATTTTGTCGTTTACAACGCTTCCACATTTTTTACACCTGGAGAAACTTCTGAAAAAGATAGGTATTATTCCAAGATCTGGGAACTCATCAAAAATTTCATGTGCATCATAAGGGCCATAGTAGTCTCCTACGCCAGCATGATCTCTTCCAACTATGAAATGTGTACATCCAAAGTTTTTACGCATAATGGCGTGATGTACAGCCTCTCGTGGTCCAGCATATTTCATACTAGTTCGAAGTATGCTCATAACACTTCTTTCTTTCAGGTAGTAATGTTGCATCAAAGTTTCATATGCTTTCAAGATGACTTCGTCTCTAAAATCACCAGGTTTTTTCTTACCGAGGATTGGGTTTATAAAGATTCCATCTACAAATGTGAGAGCTGTTTTCTGAACATATTCGTGTCCTAGATGGGGAGGGTTACGTGTTTGAAAAGCAACGATTTCTCTCCATCCTTTTTCTTTGAAAAGTATACGTGTTTCTTTTGGGGATAAGGTGTATTCTTTGAATTCACGGGGTTGATCTTCAATAAGGGTGACTTTTCCTCCGGCTAATTTGGGTTTCATTTTTGAAACGTGGTTTACACCAGGGTGATCGTTGTCAGTTGTCTGAAAAACATTTTTAGCTAGCTTTTTTTTATCGTAGTTAAAGATTTCTTCTATGTCTAAGGTTGCTTTTAACCCGAGGTTTTTGTTTGTTAATAGTACGGTGTCTCCTTCTTCGACATCTACTCCGTTAAAATCTAAGAGTATGGGTATAGTCCAGGGTGTGTCATTGCTAAGTCGTTTGTGTTCTACTACGTTTTCAAGGTCGTTGTAACATAGGAATCCTTTTAGTGGGGAAAATATTCCTTTGGCTATATTGATTACGTCTTCTGATAGATTTGCATCTATCTCTATTTTGGGTATTTCTTTGAGTTCATCCGATTCTTTTTGTGTTTTTCTGTTTACTAGTTTTCCTCCATGTGGTGATGGCATAATTCAATCTTTCCTCCTCTTTAGTCTAGGTATCCTAGTGCTCTTAGTCTTTCTTTGACTTTTTCTTCGTCTTCTTTGCTGAACGCTTCTTCATCGTGTTCTTCTTCCATACCTGATATGACTTCTCTTAGTACGTAGGTTACGTAGGAAGATAGTGAGTTGAACCCTGTGCCTTCTATCCGTTTCTTTATTTTTTCTGCTAAGGGGCTTGGTATTGATATTGTTGTGTATTTTTTTTCTTCTGACATATTTTTCTCTCCTATTCTAGCTATATATAATTATCTGTAATTATATGTCATTATAGAATGGTATTTAAGTTTTTTCAACAACCCTATAATTAAATATCATTGAAATATGTAGAAAAGGAAAGAAATATAAGAAAAAAAACAAATACCTCATTCACAAAAAAAACAGGAGAAAACAAATTGAAAACTAAAGACATAAAAATAGCAATCCTAAGAATAGAAGGAACAAACTGCGAACAAGAAAGCTACAACGCATTCAAAAAACTAGGAACAAAACCAGAAATGGTACACCTAAAACAACTACTACATATAGACACCACAAAAGACGAGCAAAGAAACCTATCCGACTACCAATGCCTAATGATACCCGGCGGATTTTCAGCAGGAGACTACATACGCGCAGGGGCAATACTAGCAGCAAGAATAAAAAGCAAACTCTCACCCCAACTAAAAGAATTTGTAGAACAAGAAAAACCAATCCTCGGAATATGCAACGGATTCCAAGTACTAATAGAACTCGGACTACTACCCGCCATAAATGAAACTATAAGCAATACACCACAAGCATGCCTCACCACAAACGACTCAAACAGATTCGAATGCAGACCCACACTACTAAAACATGAAAACAAAGGAAAATGCAAATTCACCACTAAAATACCCAGAAAACAAATACGGATTATACCCAGTGCACACGCAGAAGGAAAACTACTATTCCCTAAAAAAGAACAAGAAAAAATCATTAAAAAACTAGAAAAAAACGACCAAATCGTTTTTAGATACACAAACCCCGATGGAGAATACGCCGGATACCCATGGAACCCAAACGGCTCACCATACAACATAGCAGGAATCTGTAACCCCATAGGAAATGTATTCGGTATGATGCCACACCCAGAAAGAGTTTTTTACCGACACCAACACCCCAACTGGACCAGAGAAGGACTCAAAGATAATATTGGTGACGGGCGTATAATTTTCGAATCAATTTTAGAATACATAAGTAAAAGGTTTTAAAGAAATGCCTGAAGTAGTTACATGTTTACTTTTAGATAAACAAAATAAACTCCTAATTCTAAAAAGAAGCAACAAAGTAAAAACATATAAAGGCCAATGGGGTGGCGTAGCAGGATACGTAGAAGAAAAAGAGAACCCACAACAAACTGCCATAAAAGAAATCAAAGAAGAAACAGAATTAGAAAAAGACCAAGTTAAGCTAATAAAAAAGGGAGATCCCCTGATTTTTACAGATTATCATAAAGGAAAAAAATATGATTGGAAAGTCAATCCTTTTGTTTTCAGAGTTCAAAAAAAAGACAAAATAAATATAGACTGGGAACATTCAGAATATAGATGGATTCCACCTCAACAAGTTTCAAAGTTTGACACGGTTCCACGTTTTAAGGAATTAGTCTATAAGGTTTTAGAGGGAGAATAAGTAGGTGGATGGGGAAGCTATTGTGGAGGTGGTGAGGAGAGATAGGAAATAAAAATAGGACTCCCCCATCCTGCATATTATACAATTGTCTTAACAGTATATAAAGTTTTTTATATTAATCTTAGATTAAAATGTTTTTATTTAAAGAAGGAAGGAAAAACCTAATTTTCTTTATCAAGAGAATCAAGAATACTTTCAATATCAGAAAAAGTCTTTTCGATAGAACCGGTAGTATCAATCACATACCATCTATCAACGAGCGGCAAAGCCTTCTTACGGATTTTTCTAAACTCCTCCAAATTTTCAAACATCTCAGTCTCAGAACGAACACTAACTCTTTTAACAAGTTCTTCAGGAGGAGCATCCAAAAAAAACAAATAAACAGAAGTAGGAACCAAATTAAAGAAAAAACGGTAACCAATATTAACCAAAAAAGAAGGAAGATAGGCAGTACCCATCAAATAACGAACCATAATCAAAGTATCTACATCATCTCTACGATAAAACTTTTTAACAGATCGAAGCACATCAAACATATAAAAAAACGAGGCTTTAACCTTATTTATCTTGCTTTTACTCAATAAAGCCTTCTTTGCCTTACGTCCAAAAAAATTATCAGAGGTAGGATGCGAACGAATTACAACATTCTCACCCAAATCATCATATCTCTTTTTGATAAGCTCTGCATGAGTATCCTTGCCAACTCCATCTAATCCATCTACAATTATCAAACGCATAAATCATCAAAAAAAACAAATCTTTTTTTACCAAATGATGTAAAACCAATATAGAATAGGTGTTATAAAAGGCACCGATAGATTATCTAACCCTTTGGGAGAAACGCCCTCTATAAAAGTAGCTACAACGGATATATATAGCAAAACAACAACCTTGTCATCAATCATAACATCATAAAAAAATAATGCAAAAAACACAGTTAATAACGTAAAGACAAACATGGATATGGATCCAATAAAACTTTTTTCATCACCCCACACATTATACCTATGTTTACCATACCTGCTTCCAAGAATTGAGGCAAAACCATCACCATAAGACATAGCTAATATACCAATAGATATCAACACTTTATAATCAAAAAATATGTAAGCTAAAATAGTCCAAGCTATAGCATAATAAACCAAACCAAAACCATGTCCTGCAGATGAAGTTTTACCACGAATAGATTTTATAGGGGAATAAGGGCTCATCAGAAAAGTAAACAATATAAATGGGCCAGCTGCTAAAAACGCCATAATCCAACGAGTCTGAAAAATTGGTAAAAGAAAAGCAATATTTCCAACCATTATGTGAAGAATTTTACGACTGATATCTGTTGGAAGGAAGTCTAGTATTTTTTCAGTAAAAATCAACAAGATACCTACATAAATATATACTAATAGCACACCTGCGACATCTGGCGGTATCAACACAGTTTATCACCCCCAAAAAAATTTTGTTTCATCTCCAGTTTTTATTGCATTAACGTCGGAATAAGAAAACCTATTAACCCTACAAACAACGCAACCAGAGAGAGTTTTCTATAAAAACCCATATCGTTTTTCCGATTTAGAAGTAGCTGAGACACGACTAACACCAGCATCACATCAGTAATTATAATAAAAGCAATATAATAAAGATTTCGGTGGTAAACGCTGAAAAGACTTACAATGAAAGGTATAAAACTTAAAACAACAGCAATAATATAAAAAAACGACGCTAAAATATTAGAATTTTTAATTCCGATATGACTAGGGAAAGATTTTACACCGCCATCTCTATCACCCTCGTAGTCCATAACGTCCTTCATAATCTCTCTACCAGCTCCAGCAAGAAAAGCTATAAGAGAAACAATAAAAATAGAAGCAGGGATGTTAAAAGCCAAAGTGTTCGTTTCTAAAACTGCGGCTCCACCAAAAACAAAAGGAACAGCCATCACATAAGCTATATAAAAATTACCTAACAACTTCAACCTTTTTAACTTAAAATCATACAAAATCGCTAAAAAACCAGTGATAAGAGCTATAAAAAAACAAGTATAATTAACAAAAAAAGAACAAATTATCCCCAACGGAAAAAAGATATAAAATAAATATAACGCTGTTTTCGGAGATAAATCCCCTCTAACTAAGGGCCGATCAAATCTCTCGTTTTTTCTATCTATCTCCAAATCAAAATAATCATTAAGCGCAAAAGTACTCGACTCCAGAAACAAAGCCGTACAAAAAGTAAGTATAAAATTATCCCAAGGAGGAAAACCTTCACCTCTAAGAGCAATTATCGAACCTATCATTATGGCGATAAAAATCATTACACCATGTTCAAGACGCATCAACTCCCAAACAGCTTTAAGTTTATCCATTCAAGAAAAAAGAATAATCTAAACCTTTAGAAACTTTCGAAAAAAAAATAGAAAAAGTTTAGAATAAAAGAAAACATTCCCTTCTAAAAATGTGGGAAGGAAAAAACAATATGGAATATAAGATATCAGGAAATAATTTACAACTGGTAACCGTACAAATAGATCCAGAAGAAAAAATTTATGCTGAAGCAGGCGCCATGGCCTATATGAGCGCAAACGTAAACATAGAAACAAAATCACGAGGAGGAATACTTAAGGGACTGGGGAGAAAAATGGCTGGAGAAAGCATGTTTTTAGTTGAATTTACTTCTTCTGGTGGAAGAGGACTTGTATCGATGGGTGGAAATGTACCTGGAACTATCAAACCATTAGAGTTTAACGGAAACAATGAATTTTTTATCCAGAAAAAAGCTTTCTTGGCCGCAACCGATCAAGTTAAACTCGACACCGTTTTCCAAAAAAAGCTTGGAGCAGGTCTATTCGGAGGGGAAGGAATGATTATACAAAAACTTTCAGGACACGGAAACGCTTTTATACACGCATGTGGAGACTTCATAGAATACGATCTTGACGAAAATCAAACCCTAAAAGTCGATACCGCATGTGCTGTAGGATGGGATGGAACCGTAGATTACGACATAGAACGAATCAAAGGAGTAAAAAACATGTTCCTAGGCGGAGAAGGAATATTTCTAACCAAGCTACAAGGACCCGGAAAAGTATATCTACAATCTATGAGTATAGCAGATTTAGCACAATCACTACTCCCATATGTAAGTAGTGGTTCTAGATAAAAGCAAAAAAATAAGAGTTAAAATAAAATGTTGAAAGGGCTATCAGCTGTAATACTTGCAGCAATAATCGGAGCAGCAGCAATAGTAGCAACAATAATAGCCATAATATTCCTTTTTTTTACAGGTATAATATCTGCAATAGCAGAAATCTTTGCAGCGGGAGTAATCATAGGAGGAATATTATTTTTCATAATTATTTTTGGAGTTACTCTTTTCACATTTTTTGCTCTTATTTATTATATGGCAGAAAAGAAACCTCAGGTGGAACAAACTGGAGATTACAATTTGGAAGAGGAAAAATAATAGGAGGAAATAAATTTTGATAGAATGGGACGATGTATATCAAGATGAAGTTGATGAATCAGTTGAAATCAGGAGATATGATCATAAAGAGGACCTTAAAAAGGTGACAAAAGCATGGAATCGACGATTTCTAAAAAATCTCAGAATACCATTTATAATAGCAATAATTGTATCTCTAACATCCATCTACTTTTTAGAGATCAACAACTCTTTCAAAGATATTAATTTTGCTTTTGGGATAGAAGGGCTATTTGCAAAGCTTATAATTTTCTTTATCATATTTATAGTTTCAATGTTTCTATTTCTCGTGATAATCGAAGGTTTATACCATTTCTCTCAGAAAAAATCAGAAGTTGAAACAACAGGAAATTACCAACTTGAAGACCAGAAAGACGAATAAAAAAAATTATTTATTTGGTTTGATAACAACTTTTATAGATTCTTCTGCCTGATTTACAAGTTTGAAACCTTCCGGTGTTTTATCCATCGGCAATCTATGAGTTATCATATCTTTAACCCGTATTTTCTTTGATTTTAAAAGATCTATAGATTCCAATATATCTTTTGGAGCACCAGCATACGTAGAACACATCTTGATTTGTTTATTCCATACCTTAAAAAATGGAAAAGAAACATCTACGCCTGGCTTAGTTGGTGCAAACCATAATATGGTTCCACCAGGTTCAACACATTCAATCGCCTGTCGGATAGCAGATTTAACACCTGCACAAACTACCACAAAATCAGCAAGGCGACCATCATTATTTTGTTTAACAATTTTTGATACATCCTCCTCCGCATGAATAGAAACATCTGCACCAAGTTCTTCCGCCGACTGTAGACGAAAATCGTTGATATCAGTAGCGAAAACACGTGTTGCACCATAAGCTTTAGCCAACTTTATATTTAACAAGCCAGCGATTCCACTACCCATCACAAGCATTGTTTTAGAAGGTTCGAAACCAGCTTTTCTAAAACCACGAACTACACAAGCTAACGGTTCAATAAATGTACCTTCCTCAAAATCTATCTCCTCAGGCAACAAAAACGTACCGCGATCTACATTTATAGAAGGAACACGGAGAAACTGAGAGAAGCCACCTGGATAAAAATTTGTAGAATGCAGAGTTTTACAAATAGTGTGCTCATCGTTTAAACAAAAACGACAAGTGTTACATGGAACATGATGGGTAACAAAAACACGATCTCCTTCCTTGAATTTTTTAACGTTTTTACCAGTTTTCTCAACAACACCAGATATTTCATGACCTAAAACCAAAGGAGCTTTCTTGATTCTATACCATTCCATTACATCAGATCCACATATACCACTTGCCTCTACTTTAACCAAAAGTTCATCATCGTTAATCTCTGGAATAGGCATTTCTTCAATTCGAACATCATCATTTTTGTAATACTTTGCAACTTTCATAGTAACCATATCTTCCACGGTTTAACAATAATGGTATAAAAAAATGGTTTATAGATTTTGGTTTTTGAATGAAATAGTTTATAATTCCAGAATTGTAAAAAGTGTAATAGAATCAAGAAACTTAAAAAATATAATAGCTAATTTCTGAAAAGGAAGTTAGGGGTTAACTATAAAAAAACACTACAATTCTTCTTTTTTAAAGGGTTTAAACATATCATGAAATTTGGAATAATTTACTATTCAAGAACAGGCAACACAAAAAAAGCCGCTGAATTATTGAAAAATAAAATTCAGAAAAACAAACATAAAGCCGATTTAGTCGAGATAAAACATAAAAAGAAACCAGGTTTTTTCAGAGCAGGATATGCAGCAATCCGGCAAAAAGAGATGGCTATAAAAAACAAAGAATTTAATTTGAAAGACTACGACAAAATACTACTTGGAACACCTAGCTGGGCTGGAAGACCCACACCATACATACAAACCTTTTTGAAAAAAGCGAAAGACATCAAAGATAAAAAAGTAGGTGTATTTGTAACAGGTAGCGATAAACCTGAAGGAAACGAAAAAGTGGCAGAAAGAGTAAAAGACTATTTAGAAGAAAACAATATAGATACCATTGAGGAAAAACTTGTTTTACAGGTCAAAAAAGAATCAATAATGGAGGGAGAGAAAAATATCGAGTCCTTTATACGAAAAATAATAGAAGATTGAATTAGCTTTGCCCTTTAACATTTATTTTAACTCTTTTTTTAATGTCAACTTTACGTGGAATATCTAGATGTGCCTCTACCAAAAAGACATCTCTAACCTGTGAACTCGGTGCTTGGTTAATCCTCTCAGTTATAAATCTCTGCATCATACCGGCAGCTCCATTTTGTGATTTTTCATCTCCAGAGAAAATGTTGACATTCTCAGTCCAGTTATCAACTTTCCGAAGGACATCAGAGGGAATTGTAAGCTCAAAAGGATAGCTATCAACCTGATAACTTTTATCAGCATCCAGCTTTTTTTTGTTTTCAACAACTACAAAAGACTGCGTTCTATAACGACCAAATCCTTGACCATATTGCCGGTATCGGACTTTTTTTTCAGCTTTGAAGGAAACAGTTAAACCTTCTGCGTCAACCGGTTTTTTAAGATGTAAAGAAAGACTCCCTTTTATCGTATCACCAGGCATATAATCACGTTTTCGAAGTGAAATATCAATGGATCCGACAACACTTTTCCTAACATAGAGGAAATATAATATCGCTATACCAACGATCAATAAAACTACTCCAAAAATAATTGGTATAATAGACATTATGTTTAAACCAGGTTCAAGCACAGCTTCAGAAGGTTTATCTGGGTTATAATGAACTGTCACATTTTCACCCTCAGGATATTTATCTACAATACCTTCTGCATAACCTTTATCCGACGAACTAAATCCCTTGCCACCAAAAGAAACCGTATCTGATGTATAGGTTTTGTTACCAACCTGGTATTCATATTGGACATATGCACTATAAGTATATTTATTCACAGAATCACGATCATAAACTCTCTCCCGAACCACTTCTGAATGAGTTATTTTTCCATCGGTATTATCCCAGTTTAGACTATCAATATCTTTTTTTATCTTCCCATATGTAAAATAAGTTGCTACTAAACTTATAACTATTAGTAGTATAGCTAAAAAAGTAAAAAACTTCTTATTTTCGCTTAATTTAGGACCAATGGTTTTTCCCATTCTTCCCTTAAACACCAACAAAAAAATGAATTTCTTAATGATAAACATTGCGATTTTATAAAAACAAAAAAAGAGAGAGTTTTTACATTGAACGAAGTCTTTTAATACGTTCATCAGCAGGAGGATGTGTAGACCAAAGAGAAGATTTAGACGAATCTGAAGCTTTCTTTTTGAAAGGATCGTATATATAAAGTGGAGCTACTGTCTTTGAACCTTTAGGTTTCTTCTTAGGACGATCATTTTTGATTTTCTCAAGTGCTTTAGCAAGTCCTTCAGGGTTACGAGTCATGTATGCGCCACTAGAATCAGCCAGATACTCCCGCCTCCTAGAGATAGCTAAATAAGTCAAACGAGCAAATATAGGGGCAAGTATAGCAAACAAAATAGCTATCAATACTAAAATCAATTGGCCTTCCCCTCTTCCTCGGCTACGTCCTGCTCCACCCCAGAACATAGACCAGAGAAGTATCTCCGCTATAAGAGAAATCGCTCCAACAACCCCAATAGTAACAGTAGCAAGTAAAACATCATTATTCTGTATATGACTCATCTCATGGCTGATGACACCTTCAAGTTCATCTGGTTTAAGTTTCTTCAACGCACCAGTAGTTACGCATATCACAGCTTCCTCAGGTTTTTTACCAGCAGCAAAAGCATTGATATACTCGGATTCCTGAACATACACCTTCGGTTGAGGTAAACCCGAAGCTATACTCATCTCCTCAACTTTATAAATCAAAATTTTCTCCATTCTGTTATTACGGTTAGCTGGTCTAGCCTTAGCGGCTTTAAGAACAGAATAAACAGAAGTATTGTAAGTTATAGCAACATATCCTATAGCGATAGGAACAGCAAAAATCGTTGAAATAATTAAGTTTCCATTAAAAAGAATATAGCCTACTGCTAAGACAAAACCCATAAAAAGTAGAGCCATCAGACCACAAACTACAATGGTCAGACGTTTATTCCTTTTTATATGATCCTCAAGCAGTAGTTTTTTTTCCATAGACAGATAAAGATATGAATATTATTTTTTTAGAATTTTACTTCCGGAGTCTCTCGTTCTTCCTCGGGTATTTTAAGCATCTCTTTAGTATGTTTATTCATCTGTTTAGCAAAGATTACACCAGGGAATGTTTCAATGGTGTTGTTATATGCTAACACTGAGTCGTTGTAATGTTGACGAGCATACGCTATCTTATCCTCGGTATGAGTAAGTTCATCTTGAAGACTAAGAAAATTCTGATTAGCTTTTAGATCAGGATAGTCTTCAGAAACAGCAAACAACGATTTTAAAGCATTAGTCAACTGGTTATTAGCATCAATATTCTCCTGAGGAGAATCAGCATTAACCAAAGCCGAACGAGCCTTAGTAACATTTTCAAGAACTTCACGCTCATGCTCCATATAACCTTTAACTGTCTCCATAAGGTTAGGAATAAGATCCGCTCTTCTTTTAAGCTGTACATCTATCTGAGCCCAACTATTGTCTATACGGTTTTCCAGGCGTATAATCTTGTTATAATAACTGAAAAATATCGCTATGAAAACCCCTATCACTATCGCAAGTATTATAGCTACAATAAGCAACATATTTCTCTTTCACCATCTAATAAATTTTTTTGTTCTGCCGGTAAAAACACACTTCTTTATATAAACCTAACGCAAATAACAGAATTAATCACATCATATTTAAAAAATAGATATTATTTTTACCGCTAAACTAATAAACATGTTTAAACATATATCTTAAGGCACTCAATTTACTACATATTTAGGAGGACTTAATTGGATGGGACTCTTCGGAAAAGGTAAACTCTCTTCTATTTTAAAGAGAATTTTTGGAAAAAAACAAGCTAAAATAGGAATATATGGTCCACCCAACGTCGGGAAAACTACGTTAGCTAACCGTATCCTCAAAGATTGGAGCGGGGATATAATGGGTAGCGTATCTGAAGTTCCACATGAAACCCGACGTGCAAAATGGAAAAAAAACGTTAAACTAGAAAACGGAAGTAGCTCCCTTTATATGGACATAGTAGACACACCCGGTATTTCCACAAAGGTAGATTTTAAAGATTTTATGGACAAATATGATCTAGATGAAGAAGAATCCAAAAGAAGAGCAAAAGAAGCAACAGAAGGAGTAATAGAATCCATAAAATGGCTAGAAGATATAGACGGCGTACTACTTGTAATGGACTCAACCAAAGACCCTTTTACCCAGGTAAACGTAACCATACTCGGCAACCTAGAAGCAAGAAACCTACCCGTTCTAATAGCAGCAAACAAAATCGATGAAGACGAGTCAAGCCCTGCTACACTCAAATCCGCTTTCCCTCAACACCCCGTAATACCCATAAGTGCTTTAACAGGCTACAACGCAGACGATCTTTACAGCAAAATGGTTAAACATTTCAGCAAGAAAAAACGGGGTAAAAAGAGGTGAAAAAACATATATGGGGAAGAAAAAAAAGAAAGAAAAACAAAAAAAATCCGACGACAAAGATAAAGACGGAATAGCAGTAAACCTCGTCTCAAAACAAAAACTAGACCAACTAACACATGAAGAAAAACAAAAATTTATCCTTGAAGAAGTTAAAAAAGGAAAAATACTGGTTTTAGAACACGGCCTAACACCTATGGAACAAACCGAGCTCATAGAAAACACAATGAAAGAAATAAAACAAGACACATTCATAGGTGTAGAAATGGAGGGATACGGAGAAAACAAACCATCTTTTATACAAAAATTATTAGGAATCCCACAAAAACCTAGGATAACGCTCATAGGACCCGCCAACCTACTCAAAACAGTAAAAAAAGACAACAATATGATCCAAACAAAAATAATAGCAGGAAAAGGGAGTTAAAAAAACAATATGCCTCATCAATGTTTAAAATGTGGAAAAGTATTCGAAGAAGGATCTCCGCAGCTTCTAAAAGGATGCCCAAAATGTGGAGGAAACAGATTTTTTTACACCAAAAAACCATTAGACGAAAAAGAAAGAGATACAAAAAGAAAAAAGATGGGTAAAGATGTAAACTCAGCCATATCCGAACTAATGGAAAACCAAAACAAAGAAGTGATAGACGAAAAAGGGAACTGGGTAAACATAAAACCCAAAGAGGTAAGAAAAGCAGTAAAAAAACAACTATCACAAAAAGAAGAATCAGATGAAAACAGATCAGATATACACAATATAAATGATGACAAATACAGAAAACAAATGATAGAAAAAATACAGAAAGAAATGGAACATAAAGATCAACCAGAAACCATAGACATAGAAAAAACCGGCAGCTACGGCATAGACCTAAAAGGACTACTTGAAGAAGAACCCATAATAATACAAAAAGATGGAAGTTACACCATCCATCTACCATCAGCCTTTAAGATAAACGAAAAAACAAATAAATGAAGGGGAAATTATATAAAAGAATATCATATATATTATAGGTTAGGTGGAAAAAATAGATGAAAAGGAAAAAAATACTAATTTTCGGACTAATAACCGCCCTCATACTAATAACCACCACCATGGTATCCGCAGTCAACACAACCACATCACAACAAAACAAACAAGAAAAACCCAACAAACTAGACAGCCCACTATTCAAAACCAGAACCAAACAAAGTATCAACGAAAAAACACAACAAATAAAACAAAAAATACAAAACTTCATAACAAACCTACTAGAAAACAGAATACAAGGACCGGTATACCGCCTACTAAATCCATTGACCGAATTAGAATCCAGCAATACATACAAATCAACCTATTGTTTTTGCTATTAGGCATTCAGCACAAAATTCCCAAGGATGTCAGCAGTAAACACATAAATAAAACAAAAAATAATAACATCATAGAAAACTCCTCCTTTTTCTATATCTATAATAAGACAAAAAGAGTGACAGTAACATCATCAACGTAGAAAAATTAGGAAACAGAATACCAGGGCCAATATACTGTTTGTTGGAAATATGCATAGGAAAAAAGACATTAAATAATCCCATAGGAGACGCAACTAAGGACTCTTCAACTGTATTTAAGGGATCTTGCACCATATACACTGGATTTCTTTGCTGGCTCTCTCCCTTTCCCCCCACTGCCTTTAAAGACTAAAATAAAAAACATGCTTACAAACCTACTAGAAAAAAGAACATTCTTTCTTGCCCTACTGCTACAATCTCTATTCAGAGAATGAAACACCGGACACATTTTAATACTCTAAATTGTGGCACAGTAAAATTATGCTATACCCTCGCTCCACTATGCTGACCGAAACAACACCATACCCATACTATGCCAACTATAAGATAAGATGGTAAAAAGAGGGGGCAATACCAGAAATACAAAATAATTAGTGACAAGTGATCACTGGTCAAAGAAACATCATATAAATACTTAACGAACGAGTTACCCCAATAAAACATATCTACTAAAATCTTTTTTTGTAATGCAACAGTACTTCGGAAAGTGGGTAAAAATAGACCTATTTGGAAAACATTGAAACCGGGTCTCTCCCTAAGGATTCCGAAATTTGAGATTAAAAATTCTACCTTCCAAAGTACTGAATGCAAAACATCAAATTTAAAAATGGCTTATATATTCTCAGATTTAGGACATGCTAAACTGGACTGAAATTAAAAAAGAATATTTTTCGAAGCTAAAAAAAAAGCATTTATATAAAAAAATCACAAATGCATCTTTGATACTTCTTACATTAGCTTTACTATCAAGAAACTTTTATATTTCAGAACCAGGTTTTATGTCCTCCGTTTCTACATATGTTTTAATTGGATTGCTACTTTTCAATATACCATTTACCCCCATATATAAATCATTGAGAAAAAAAGAAAAAAATAGATATCTGAAAAGTTTTTTTGGAATAACACTAATCACAGCCTCTTTTTTATTGCTTACTTTAACAAAGACTCAATCTTTGTGGATTATCTCAGTACCAATATTTTTATCAGGTTTAATTGCAATATTAAAAACCGCCAAAGTTAGAAAAGAAGAATTGAATATACTCACATTAACATCGTTCATATATTCCCTGTTCTTCATTTTCGTTCAATCTATCCCTCAGTTATGGTATTTATTCCAACAGTTTTCAATCCAGTATACAAAAACTATAGGATGGCTAACCGGAAAAACACTATTTTTAGGACCCTCAGTAAGCGGCCTATGGATATTAGTTATTTTTCTGATTTTTTCCTTCTGTATCTTTCTGACATCTAGAAGAAACAAAAAAAGGTTTATTTTGAACTTAGCAGGTCTTTTCATTTCCTGGGCAGTTTACTTAGTGATGATCCAATTCATAAACTTTGAAAAAAGTGAAGCATTAAATTTCCATTATGCTCTACTTATTTTCCTACTAATACCCAGCATGATATATATTATAAAAACTAAAGCAAAATTCAATATTTTTAAAATACATAATCGGAAAAATATTGGTTTTAAAAAACTTGTAAAAAACGGAGTGGTTTGGTCCATAGTTTTCTTACTAATTTCTGTTTTTATAATAACTATTTTTCCAACAACAGACAGCAGTAAGATAAACAGAGAGAAAACCATTTTATTTTATGGACAAAACATGTTAGGAGATTGGAGAATTCCTGATTACACCAAGTTTGGAGAAGGAGCAACTGGGATGTTTGGTTTATTACCCTACTATATGAACAACTCAGGATATAACACAGAAATAGTGGTAAAAAATAAAACAAAATTTATGGAGCAAAACTTTCCAAAAAATATATCCCAAACATACAATAATGCATCAGCTAACTATAAAACAGGAATGAATAATATTTCTATTAGACCTGTTAACTTCAGCAGCTATTGTAAGATTATCGAATCAGAAGAAGTAACGAGTGATTTACTAAAAAATGTAGACATCTTCGTTGTAATAAATCTAAAAAAATATTTCCCAGATAAAGAAAAAAAAGCTATATGGGATTTTGTAGAACAAGGTGGATCCCTTCTCGTTTTAGGAGACCACACAGATGTGGGAAATACACAAAAATCTTTAAACAATCTTCTTAACCCTACAGGTATAAGGTATCGTTTTGATTCAGCTCTCTCAATGGACAAAAATTTCAACTGGGGACCATGCTATCAACTGATGCATAATCCTGTTTCACATAAAATAAAACATTTAAACCAGATTCAGATTGGCGTAGGTGCATCCTTGGACGTTAGCCTTGATTCCTTCCCTATGATCATAGAGAGGTATGGTCTTTCAGATAAAGGCAATTATGATAATGAAAACGCAAATCTTGGAGATTACAAATATCAAACTCATGAACAACTAGGAGATATCATCCTTGCTGCAGGAGCCTACCATGGCGACGGGAAAGTAATGGCTTTTGGAGACACTTCTGGTTTTCAAAATCTTGCTCTCCCTCATTCAAACCCTACAGTTAAAGCAGTATTTAGCTGGCTAGACGATACAGAGAGTAGAAACATGAGGTTTACACAGATATCAGCATCACTAATATTATTACTTTTTTCTGCACTCCTATACTTCAAATTCAAAACCCAAAAAATAAACTTCGTAGTGTTTCCATTAGTTATCTGCATTGCAATTTTTTTATCAACAGGTTTTAACGCCATGATGATTCAAGAAACACCAACTCATGGCGATATAGTTTATATAGACACATCTCACAACGAAAGATTAAACATTGAACCACATAAGGACCAGTCTCTATCAGGAATGATGACAAATCTCATAAGAGATGACTATCTACCTTTAATACTGAATGATTTTTCACCAGATAAAATCAAAAAAAGTGAGATGCTGATTTTAAATGCCCCTACCAGAAAAATTACTGATCAAGAAGTCAAATTTCTTAAAAATTATATGAAAAACGGTGGATTAGTATTATTGGCGACAGGTTATGAGGATAAAACCGCCTCTATCCCTCTTCTCAAAGAATTTGATTTGGACATATACGACTTTCCGCTAGGTCCAGTTCCTTATACTGAAGAACAACCTGAGTTGTTTCAAAATCAAACTCGTTTTGTAGACAGTTGGGCTATCGATAGAGGAGACGATAAAAACACAGAAACATTGGTGGCTTGGCCGAGTGACCTCACCGAACGATATGATCTAGTAACATTTACTAAACATGGATCAGGAGGATTAATTTTGATAGGAGACAGTCAGTTTCTATATGATAAAAACATTGAATCAATGGAGACTTTATGGCCAGGGAACATCCAATTTTTGAAAAATCTTTTAGATGAAATGGAAAGAAGAGGTGTTTTAAAATGAAGAAACTACTGCTTTGGCCGGGTTTGCTATTTATTTCTTTTAGCTGGTTTCACCTCATACCAATATTCAAAGAACCTAATTACACCACCGCATTAATTTTCCTAATCGTTGGTATAATTTTCAACATATTTGCATTCTGGAAAGAAAGAACTGCGAAAGTTGATAAAAGATATCTGATAATTCTACTTCCTTTAGTATTTTTTATCATAATAGTGCCTTTTCCATACAGTTTGGGAGGCATAATTTTAACGATAGCAGCAATATTTTACTGGTTTAAAAACTTCTTATTAAAAAGGGAAAAAGAAAACTGGGTTTTCCTAGGTATATCGATCAGCGGTATAATAATTACAATTCAGACGATGTTTTATCCACTATACACAATCTTTGTTTCCCATGGCCACAGAGCAGATTTTCTGTCACCTTTTGTCTCCACAATCGGCGGATTTTTTGGTTTAGAAACCTCTGTCCAAAATGGTATAGTTTTTGTTCAAACTCTGCAGAAAACCTATGCAGTTACTACGACCTGGGAAAAACTAGGTTTTTTCACATGGTTTAACATGTTGATAGGTGCCTTGATTTTGTTTTATTTTTTAAAAAGAAAAAAAAGAAAGTGTTTTTACATTACAGGTTTCTTGGTACTAAGCGGCTTTTATCTTCTACTAAGGTATATACTTGTCTTGTTTTATTTCACTCAATCTAAAGACATAACTTTGTTCTGGGATGCAAATCTGATTTTCTTTAGTTTTGTACCATTCTCCTTGCTGTTGATGAGATTTCTTCCGCTTTCAGATTTAGAAATAAACTTTGATTGTTTTAAATCTCTCAATTTAGACAAAAAAACTTTTGCCGCAGCCGTATTTGTCTTTATTTTCATTTTTTCACTTACAGGTGCTTTTGTTTTTCAAGATCCAGGTGTTGAAAAAAATGGGCGCATTCTGATAGACGAATATCATAGTAGTTGGGAGAACACAACCCGAGAGATGGATAAAGAATGGTATGGTAAGCTTTCAACTTATAACTACTATAACTGGGCTGAATGGCTCGATAAATATTATGATGTAGAAAAAAACATTGAAAATCGTTTAACTTCTGAAGTTTTAAAAAACTATGACATACTTATCTTGAAATGCCCTACAAACAAGTACTCCAGTCAAGAAATAAGAGATATCGTGAAATTTGTGAGAAATGGAGGAGGATTATATCTTATAGGTGATCATACCAATGTTTTTGGTATGAACATGTATCTAAATCAGATTTCAAAGAAATTTGATATTAAATTTAAAACAGAATCAACGCATGATATAAATAAAGGAGGACTCACCACTTTTAAAACCAGCTCCTTATTCCCTCATCCCATTGTCCAGAACATGGAAAAATTTGATTTTAAAACTTCTTGTACACTTGAAGCTCCTCTAAACTCTGAAAATGTAATAATTGGAAATCAACTCCTAGGCGAGAAGGGAGTATATTCAACTGAAAACTTTTTCCGTCAGGGCATAGGTGAATCTTTGGATAATGAATACGGACTGCTTTTACAAGTTGCTGCAGTAAAACATGGGGAGGGTAGAGTATTAGCGTTTACTGATAGCACCTGTTTCTCTAATTTTTGTATGTTTATGGATGGATACAAAGATTTCAACTTAGGATCTATTGAATATTTAAACAGAGAAAACCATTTTTCTTGTATGAACGATGTTTTCACAGTTATCGCAGGAGTATCACTCATAGCAAGTTTATATTTCCTAAGAAAAAAAAGAAAAATATTCATTTTATATATCTTTTTATTAGTCGGTTTGTTGTCTTTCTCAGTTGCAACACCCATCTTTTCAAATATTAATCACTCAAACTATACAACGCCAACTCCAAAAGAAGATTTCACACAGGTATGTTTTGATACCGAACACTCTGATATAACCTTGGAAAGCGACCCTACAACAGCTGAAGTTACATCAAGTGAAACCTTCAGTACTTTCTTTGTTTGGACTCAAAGGGTGGGATACTATCCTTCAATTGAAAAAACACTTGAAAAAGCGGTTGAAACAGGAGATATAATAGTGATGATAAATCCTGAAAAGGAGTTCAAAAATAAAGAGATAGACATGGTAGAAAATTATTTAGAGAATGGTGGTAAAGTTTTGCTAATGGATAGTATAAAAAACACAGATTCAACTGCTAATCAACTGCTAAAAAGATTCAACATGTCAATTTTTTACAATGACTCAGCCTACATGGTGACCTCTTCTGGTGAAGAACACCCGAGCGATAATACATACCCTGGCAATATCAGTATGCCTCTTCTCACAATCAATGGTGGAGAAAAAGTTTTTGTTACACAAAAAAACAATTCTGTTTTAGCTGTTAAAAACATAGGAAGAGGTAAGATTGTTACAATGGTGGATTCATATACGTTTAGCAACAAAATCATGGGCAACTCTTTTACTGAACCGAACAAAGATTTAAGGCAGATCTATAATTTTGAATATTATATTTTTGAAGATATATTAAAACCTAATTAGATGGGGCACAAAGAAAAGTCCGATACAATAGATGAAAAGGAAAAAAATACTAATTTTCGGACTAATAACCGCCCTCATACTAATAACCACCACCATGGTATCCGCAGTCAACACAACCACATCACAACAAAACAAACAAGAAAAACCCAACAAACTAGACAGCCCACTATTCAAAACCAGAACCAAACAAAGTATCAACGAAAAAACACAACAAATAAAACAAAAAATACAAAACTTCATAACAAACCTACTAGAAAACAGAATATTTATCCCTCTGCCTATCTTTCTTCCGCAAGAGGGACTAAGAGACAACCATGGCAGAACAGACTGGATAACATGTGCTACAATGTCATAAATTTTGCTAATAAGTCGTGACAGAGATAAAAACCCAATACATCTGTTGAACGGAAAGTATATACAAAAACAAATTTTTTTATTACCCTCCTCACTATGAATTGGTCTATATCTCCTTGAAATTTTATAGATTCTACATCTGCCGCCAGATTTAGAGTGTTTGATGCAACTATTATTATAATGCAACAGTTAATCCTGCTTGTCCTCTTGTTATCCGCTAATCTGACGGAATAATTAAATTATGATCGAATGATTAAATACAAGACTTGCAACCATAACAGACATAGAAACAATAAACGGTGCATCAAGTGCAAAAGAACGGAACAAAACAATTCCCTCAGGCTTGTTTTGATAGAAACTTTATATGTGTGTGTAAGGCTCTTTCATTGTCCATTTTCCGGTTTTCTCGAATGGTTTTTTGTTTTCTTCTTACTCATTAGAGATTTAAATAAAAGTATATTATCTAATTTTTGTTTTTAATAAAAGTAAATTGAATCGTCTGAAATCTGCCACCCCAATCGGAACAAGCTCACGGGGC
>JAZKSG010000006.1:0-51395 GCA_036626215.1 Thermoplasmatota archaeon | reverse complement strand
GAGAGCTTTCATATTATGGCATTAAAGAATTTGTAAATATTCAAACAGTATATATCAATAAAACATAAAGGGGCTTATGGCCTACACCCAACAACTTCTGACCAAATATCTTTTCAAGTACTATTGTAGACTGATTTTTTAAATATTCTTTGTAATTGTTTTGGTTAAAACTATATTTCTAAATCTTCTCTAATATAATAGACATAAAAGACATATTTTAGTCTAATATAATAGACATATTTATAAACTATGATTTTGTTTCATATAAATTATGGTTAGAAATATAAAAGAAATATTAAGTTTAAAAAATCCTTGGTGGCAATCAAAAACATCTTTTCCTGATGTACCACAAAGCGAAAGACCTATTGTAAAAGTTTTAGAAAAACCAAATAAAGGTAATGCTCTCATCTTGATAGGGCCAAGACAATCAGGAAAAACGACATCTATGCTTCAAGCAATTCGTCATCTCTTAAAAAACAAAAATGTCAACCCATATAATATAGTATATGCCCCGATGGATCTAATAAAAGATACGTCAATCAACAAAATTGTATCTACTCATCAAGAGATGACTGGAAAAACAAAACAAATATATTATTTCTTTGATGAAATCCACTATGATAAAGATTGGTCTATCCATTTAAAAACATTAATAGATAATAAAACAAAAAATTATTTTTATGCTACCGGCTCCTCTTCTACTCTTCTTTTAAAAGACACAGCAGAATCAGGTCTTGGGCGTTTTAATTTTAAATCTATTCATCCTTTATCTTTCAAAGAATATTCCTCTTTTAAATCAATAAAACCTAAACTAGATATCGACCTTGAAAAAGATTTAGAAAAAATTTTAGAAAAAGAAATACTAGTAATATCTGAAACACAAAAATTAGAAAACCTTTTTCAAAACTACTTGCTATGGGGGGGTTTTCCCAACCAGTTAACACAAGATTACGATATCAAACAATGGCATAACAACCTTCGTCAAAACTATGTTAGTTTAACAATCTATAAAGACGTTCTCTCTAGATATGAAGTAAGAGACCCAGGCATACTTGAAGACATGTTATATCTAGTTTCAGAAAAAACAACTCTTCCTCTTAGTTACGACTCTATAGCAAAATCATTTCATCTTAATCTCGAAACAGCTCGAACTTATCTAAATTATCTCGAAGCTGCAGGTTTAATAATTACCTGCGAATACTTTACAAAAAACACGCTTAAAAGAGCCCGAAGAAACAAAAAATTTTATATCATCGACCCAGGATTCAACGCCGCTCTATCTTATGAAACAACAATGAGTGATAAACTATTATCAAAAAATGTAGAAACCTCAGTAGCAATAGCACTTATTAGATACCTAAGAAAAAATACAGGACTCCTACATCCACGCCTTTTTTACTGGAAAAACAAAAAGGAATGTGATTTTATATTAAAAATATCTAAAAAAATCATACCAATTGAGGTAAAATATAAACAAGAAATTAAAAATAACGACTTAGATGGAATTATAGAGTTTTTAATTTCATCTAAACAAAAAAAAGGTATCGTTATAACAAAAAATACTGCTGAAAAACGAGAAATCAAAAACAAAAAACTTTTTTTGATCCCTGCATCAATCTTTCTTTCAGCATTAGATTAATCAAAAATAAATTATTTTATAAACCCAACCGCTTCTTTGCCTTTTTCTCAGTTACAAAATGTCCTTTCTTAATTCGTACTCTGGCAACTTCAATAGCTTTTAATGTTTCTTTACTAAGATCTAATTCGTTTACTTTCATTTCAATATGAAATTGTTTATCTATTTAATATATGTTCTTCTGTCTTCAAAATTTTGAAAATATAAGGAGAAATCACTGGTTTAAAGGGGTTTACGGCCTTCATCTAAAAACGTTCAGTTCTGATTTTTTATTTGTTGTTAAAGGATTTTATCCAGTTGCATCAATTTCTTTAGCTTTGACGTGATGTATATCTTTATAGATTCTTGAACAGTTTTTTAACTATATTTGTTGTTTTTTTAGTTCAATGAAAGTTCACTTCTTTACTCCTTTTTCAATAGTGGAATCGTTAAACTTCCATATGGCATCACAATGATTTGTGGTTGTTTTCCTTTATCCTTAACATTTTTAATTGCATCTTCCAGAGCTTTTTGGATTCCTGAATAAGGTTTCAACTGTGCCTTTTTAACGATAGGATCCTCTAAATCTGTAACTGCCCACAGTTCAGCACGAGTCCCAAGTTGTGCCATCTTCGCAGCTTTATGATATCCCAATTTATACTCTTCACCAATTTTTTCAATCACAGCATGACAAGATGTCTCTGATCCAAGAAGATCTAAAAATTTTTCATCTCCTATGCCAGTTCGACATTTAGAAACAAGGATAATAATTCCGTCATCTTCAAGAGCGTGTTTCCCGTTATCTAAAGCTTTCTGTGATTGATATAAATCAACATCCATAGGGTATGGTGCTGCAGTTATGACAATGTTTCCTTTTTCTTTTAACGGAGCACAAAAAATCTGCTTTGCATAATCGATAGCAGCATCAAATGATTTATGTAAATCACCTGCAGTTGCCGCATATACTTCATGGTCTCTTGTTAAAACAGTTTGTATTGAAAAAACGTTGATGTTTTCTAATACGTTCATGGCATCTACCATGTCTTCATGAACAGGATTTCCTTTAAGCGAAAGAGAACGTGCATTATCACTTAGCGCGAGTTTATGGTTCATCTCAATTGTTTTGTATGAAGCCACTCCTGGAAGAAATGACTTCCGCCCTCCGGTATAGCCTGCAAAATAATGAGGTTCCACACTTCCGATAACAAGAACGTTTCCATATTCAGGGACGAGCTTGTTGATATACATCTCTGTTCCATTTTTTGATTTCCCAAGATAAACCATTTCTTCTTCATCATAGGCATTATGGGCGATAATTTGATTTTTAAATGAATTGTATGTTTTTCCAAATATGTATTTCAATTCTTCATCATCAGGTGGTCGATGTACGCCTGTTGCAACAAGAAATTTAACATGAGGATGCGATGAAAGAACAGGGGATAAATATTCTAATATTTTTGCTGTAGGAGTAGGTCTTGTAGCGTCATTAACAATAACGAGGAGTTTATCTGATTTTTCAGCAAATTGTTCAAATGTTTCCATGTCAATTGGATTTTCCAATGCTTTTTTTATGATTTTATTTTCATTTTTTATTTTGACTTTTTTTGGAAAAAGAACTTCAACAGGTTCACTTGTTGAAACAGTAATCTCTTTTTTTCCGTAAGGTATCTCAACATCCATATAACTTTCCTCAGATTATTCTAAATTTTTTAACCTATTACAATACAAATCACCTAATATATTTATATGTTTACTTTTATTCATCGGACTGATGAAAAATTTCGATGTTGCAATTGTCGGTGGAGGCGTTGTAGGGTCAGCTATTGCATTTGAACTTTCAAAGTATAATTTGGATGTAAGTGTTATTGAAAAAGAATGTGATGTTGCATTCGGCACCAGCAAAGCAAACAGTGGAGTTGTTCATAGCGGCATAAATTCTAACCCCGGTACTTTAAAAGCTCGTTTTTGTGTTGAGGGTAACCAAAAGATTAAATCACTTGCTGATGAACTTGGTTTTTCATATAAAAATGTTGGAAAATATATCATAGCGAAAAATGATGATGAGATAAAAGAATTGGAAAAACTAAAAAAAGTTGGAGTTAAAAATAATGTTCCAGGGTTAGAAATTCATGATAAATCAATAGTTAATAAGAAAGAACCGAATGTTCAATGTAAAGTTGGGTTATGGGTTCCTACCGCGGGGATTATACTTCCATACGAATTTACCATAACTCTTGCTGAAAACGCAGCGATAAACGGTGTTGATTTCTTTTTAAAAACAAAAGTAAAAGATGTAGAAAAAAAAGAAAATCATTTTTTTATCAAAACAAACAACGGTGTTATTCAATCTGATATTCTGATAAATGCTGCTGGTTTAAATTGTAGAAAAATAGTTTCAATGTTAGAAGAGCCGGATTTCGATGTGTATCCTTGTAGAGGTGAATATTTAATCCTAGACAAAAATTATAGTCATCTTATAACCTCGATGATTTATCCTACTCCTGTTCAAGAACTCGGTGTGCTTGGAGTTCATATTACCCCTACAGTTGAGGGAAATATTCTACTTGGTCCTAGTGCAGAGTTTGTTGATGATTCAGATGATAAAAGAACCACGAAGAATATGATGGATAGGTTATACAAAGAAGCAAAAGAAATTCTGCCGGCTTTGCCAAAAAATGCAGTGATAAATTGTTTTTCAGGGATACGTTGTAAACTTGCTCCCCCTGAAGAGGGAGGAATGGCAGATTTTAGGATTGAAGAAAGTAAAAACACTTCTGGATTGATTAATATTCTTGGTATTGAATCACCAGGTCTCACCGCCTCTCCTGCTATTGCAAATTATGTACTAAAAATGGTGTCAAATTATATTGATTTAAAGAGAAAAAAAGAATTTAAAATAAGGAAAAAAAGAAAGAAATTTTCTGAATTGTCACATGAAAAAAGAGCGGAACTTATAAATAAAAATCCGAACTGGGGAAGAATTGTTTGTCGTTGTGAACATGTCACAGAAGCAGAGGTTATTCAAGCACTTTCGAATCCATTGGGGGCAAAAAGTATTTCATCAATAAAATATCGATGTCGAGCTGGTATGGGTCGATGTCAAAGTGGTTTTTGTCTTCAACATATGGTGAGAATACTAGAAAATGAATTTAAACAGGATATTGAAGAAATTAAATTAAATAATCAAGAATCGTATCTTTTTACTGGTCGAACTAGGGAGAAAGCATAATGAAAAACTATAATGTTGATGTTGCAGTTGTTGGTGGGGGTCCTGCAGGGCTTGCTGCTGCTGTTTCAGCAAAAAAACAAGGTTTGGACAATGTAGTAATATTGGAGAGAAATACGTGGCTTGGCGGTATTTTACCGCAATGTATCCATGATGGATTTGGAGTTGAAGAAACAGGGGAATCCTTGACAGGGCCGGAATATGCATGGAAGTATATTCGAAAAGTAAGGGATGAAGAAATTTCGATAATGCTTGAGACAATGGTTCTGGAGATAACCAATAGACGTGAAATAATCGCGATGAACAAAAATGGGATTTATAAAATTATGCCAAAGGCGATTGTATTGGCGATGGGATGTAGAGAGAAAACGCGATGGCATGCAATGATCCCGGGTGACAGAGTCAGTGGAATTTATACAGCAGGGGTAGCTCAGGCTTTTATTAATTTATACAATATTATGCCGGGAGAAAATGTGGTGATTCTTGGGTCAGGAGATGTTGGTCTTATTATGGCTCGTCAGTTACATTTTGAAGGTGCAACAGTTAAAGGTGTTATAGAAATATTGCCTTATGCAAGTGGTCTTCCCCGGAATGTGGTTCAATGTCTTGATGATTATGATATTCCACTATATTTACGTCACACGGTTACCAATATTAAAGGAAAGGGTCGTCTTCAAAGTGTTACGATTGCAGAAGTTGATTCATCTATGCAGGTTAAACAAGGGACGGAGCAGATAATTACATGTGATACCCTTCTTCTTTCATTGGGTTTAATTCCTGAAAATGAAGTTTCAAAAGATGCAGGGATTAAAATTGACATGTCAACTGGTGGCCCTATCGTTGATCAGTGTTTTGAGACATCTTTCCCTGGTGTTTTTGCCTGTGGAAATTGCCTTCAGGTGTATGATACCGTTGATGTTTTATCCAAGGGTGCTAAGAAAGCAGGTGGACATGCTGGAAAATTTTGTCTGAATGATCTAGGTGAAAAAGATATTAACGTTAGGGTAAAAGCTGGAGAGGGTATTAATTATGTTGTACCTCAGAAAATAACAAAATATGGTTTAGTAGATTTTACGTTCCGAGTTGAAAGCCCAGGGGAAAACACTGTTTTTTATTTAAAGTCGAAAGAAAAAACGTTTTTTAAAAAATCATTGCGATGGGTTAACCCTGCAAATATGGTAAATATCTCTATAGAGATTACAAAAGATCTTATAGGGGATAGTAAAGAATTAGAGGTATCTCTTCATGGATAAAAAAGAAATCACCTGTATAGTTTGTCCTATTGGATGTAAAATCATCGTAAAAACTGATGGAACAAACTGTGAAATTGTTGACGGTAATAAATGTAAACGCGGTGTGGGGTATGCTCGATCGGAAGCTCTTAATCCAAAACGTGTTATAACTACTTCGGTTCTTGTTAAATCTGGTGAATGGCCTTTGGTAAGTGTGAAAACAACAAAACCAGTTCCAAAGGATTCCATATCGTTGGTTTTAAGGAAGATAAGGAAGGCAGTTGTAGATGCTCCTGTCCACATAGGTGATGTTCTTTTGGAAAATGTGGGTGATTTAGATGTTGATGTTGTTGCAACGAAGAATGTAAAAAAATGTCAGAGAATAAATATTGAACAGAGGGAAAATAAAAATACATAATTTTTAAAAACCTTATCAATAACTCTAAATTAGGATTTTATCATAGTCAACATCATTTTAAACTTTTTAACTGCTGTTACAGCATGTGGTTTATTTGCAGGCATTATAATAAAATCACCTTGTTTTAATGAGTAATTTTTCGCAGATATACTAATTTCTGTTTCGCCATCCAAAACTTGTACTAATGCATCAAATGGGGCGCTGTGTTCACTTAGTTTTTGTTTTTTATCAAATGCAAATAAAGTAACTGAACCTGATTTTTTGTTTATCAACATTCTACTAACAACAGAATCTTTTTGATATTTTATCAAATCCTTTGAATTAAAAACCTTTTCTTCCATATTATCAACAAAAAAAATTAAAGATTAGGATGCAGAAACTTCTGCAACCAATTTTTTCATATCATCTTCAACATTGGTATTTGGCATAATATTGAATTTCTCAACAAGAACATTAAGAACATTTGGAGAGACAAAAGCAGGTAAAACTGGTCCAAGCATAATGTTTTTTACACCAAGAGACAAGAGTGATAGAAGTACCAATACTGCTTTTTGTTCATACCATGCTATGTTAAAAGAAATCGGTAGATCGTTAACATTTACTCCAAATACTTCTGCGAGTTTCTGAGCAATGACTACAAGTGAATAAGAATCATTACATTGACCTGCATCAATTACACGGGGGATCCCATCGATATCGCCAAGATCAAGTTTGTTATAGCGGTATTTTGCACAACCTGCTGTAAGAATTACAGTATCCTTTGGCAGTGCTTTTGCAAATTCTGTATAATATTCTCGTTGTTTATGTCTACCATCACAACCAGCCATAACAATAAAACGTTTAATTTTTCCAGATTTAACCGCTTCAACAATTTTATATGCAACACCTAAAACCGAGTTATGTGCAAAACCAATTGTGATTTCCCCATCTTCAAGTTTTTCAGGAGGTGAACTCTTTTTAGCATGTTCAATTATTTCTGAAAAATCCTTTGGTTTTCCATTTTTCCGATTAGGTATGTGCTTTAATCCCTCAAAACCAACAACACCAGTAGTATAAACCCTATTTTTGTAGGTATCTTTTGGAGGAACTAAACAATTCGTGGTTAAAAGTATTGGCCCGTTGAATTTTTCAAATTCCTTTTTTTGAAGCCACCACGAGTTACCATAATTTCCAACAAAATTTTTATATTTTTTAAATTTCGGATAAGCATTAGCGGGGAGCATCTCACCATGTGTATACACATCAACACCTGTCCCTTTAGTTTGCTTGAGTAATTCCTCTAAATCCTTCAGATCATGACCACTAATAAGAATTCCTGGATTATTTTTTACACCAAGGTTTACATTTGTAGGTTCAGGGTTACCATAGGCTGATGTATTTGCTTTATCAAGCAAAGCCATGGTTTTAACACCCATCTCGCCACATTTCATGTTAAACCCAACCAGTTCATCAGCAGATAAATCCTGTGTTGTTGCAACCAATGCTTCCTGAATAAAATTAGAAATATCTTTATCTTTATATCCAAGAACATATGCATGATGATAATAAGCCGCCATTCCTTTAACACCAAAAGTAAGCATTTCTCTTAACGATCTAATATCTTCATCATTTGTAGTAAGTATTCCAACATTTTGAGATTTTTTTATAATATCCTCATCGTTTTTTGGTGTCCATGTAACAGAATCATGAGTGCTTTTTACTGAGTATTTTTCTTTTAATTTATCTCTTAACTTTATAGCCTGATAGATTTTTTTTATAAAAAATTCTTTGTCAAAGTTTGCATTTGTTATAGTTGAAAACAAACCCTCAGTGATTAACTCATCAACATCTTGGTTATATTCACCTTTTTCTCTTGCTTTGGTATTACATATAGATAACCCTTTTAACAAATAACGTAACATATCCTGTAAATCTGCAACATTTTCTTTTTTTCCACATACACCAACAACGGTGCATCCTTTTCCTTTCGCGGCTTCTTCACATTGATAACAAAACATATTATATTTCAACTCCCATTGTATCTTTTTGATATTAGATTACATATGTATACAAAGGTATTTATAGTTGATAGTTTCTAAATGGATACTATGCATCACGACTGCACCGTTTATAAAACAGTGGATTTTATTTCAAAAAAATGGACCTTACTCATCCTTTTGGAATTGTACAAAGGTGAAGACACCAAACGGTATTCAGATATAAAAAACAATATGGAAGAAATCACGCCAAAAGTATTATCTGCACGATTAAAAGAATTAGAACAGCAAAAACTAATCAAAAAAACCATTGATGCCAGTGAGTTTCCGGTAAAAACCTATTATCAACTTACAGATATGGGACTGGATTTCATCAAAGTCATCCAAGCGATAAAAACGTGGGCGTTAAAATGGAAGGATTCAAACGAACTTTGTGAATCATCTAATTGTAAAACCTGCCCTCTTCAATCGTAACTACATACTTTTATCAAACATTCTTTGTTAAAGTATTCTTGTTTGCTTGGTTGGCCGTGGTGTTTTAACCACCAGTACTCTAAGAATTTGATCACTTTTATTATACCAACAATGAACAATACCCGCTGGGCTTTCAATCAACGTATCTTTTGTTACCTCTTCTTTTTCTTCTCCAATTTCAACAACACCAGTTCCCTCAAGGACATAAAAAAACACATCAACAGGAGTGATATGTCGTTTCAATGATTCATCAGGGTTCAACATGATATGAACTGCTTGTGCATCTTTCCTGTCATATATTTTTCGTGCATCAACCTGATGAGGGTTTTCAGATACTTCTACATTATTTACTTCAGTTATTTTCATGTGTTCTCACCTTATTTTTTTTATTCTTTGTATAGTCAATGGCATCCACTGGACAGACATCCTTGCATCGGTAGCAGAGATAACATTCCTGTTTCAAATCATCTGCTTTAGCTTCATCTGTAGGACACGCATATTCACATTTTTTACACTCAATACAATTTTCATTTCTCCTGAATTTAAAAAAGGAAAACCGTGAAGCAAGTGAAAGAAAAACTGCATACGGACAGAAAAACCTGCAAAAAACACGATAGACAAACATTGAACCTATCAAAATACCAATGAATACAATAACAAACAATGAACTAAGGTTAAGATTGAAAAATGAAGAAATTCCAAAATAGGAGAGAAGATTCACCGAAAAAAACAAGGCGACTATAGAAAGTCCGATAAAGAAAAGAATCCGAAAGACAATCAACTCTTTTTTCCATTTTATTATTTTTTTAGGTGTCGGAATCAAATAGAATAATTCCTGAATAGCTCCAATTGGACAAAGGTATCCGCAGAACAATCGACCAAATATCAGAGTAAAAATCACAAATAAGATTATTCCAACACCTGCCATTGCAATCGATGCACCAAGTCCGATAGTATCACCCAACAGAATAAGTTGCAGTTGAACTGGATACATTGGTGCAAAAATCAAAAAACCCAACGCTGTTGAAATGAGTAAAAACACATATCCGATTTTTTTGTTAAATCTATCCTTATAAAACAAGTATGCTAAGATAAACAAGCCAGCAATTGCATATATTACTCCAACTATTTTTGGTACATTTTCAAGAATCATTTAATTCATCTCCTTACGCGCATTTACACTCTTATCCGAGTTGCTTGATTCAATTATTTTTTCAATAATAAAACCCATAATTGTTACAAAAATAATGGTTAAAACTAATCGTGAAAACATAAAATCCAGTCCAAGAAATTGTAATTCTACAAGTTCTTGGGGTAGTTTAATACATGCCCATGCTGAAAGAAAAACGATAATATTTGAAATCCTTGCTCCTTTTTTAATTAATGTTGCAGCCATAGGAAACGCAACATAAAGAGGACCGGTGGGTAATGCACCAAGAAAAAGAGATATTCCTATACCTTTGATCCCTGAGGCTTTTCCTAAATACTTTACAACGGTTTCATCTGATATAAAAACAGAAAAAATACCCATAATAATCATCACAGCTGGAAGAATAATAATCATCTCAAGGAAATATTCCCAAGCAGTAGATGTCACAGGATCTGTTTTTTCAGGAAAAACAAAAAGAATAATAAGCAGAATAACTACAGTTATTGCAAAGAAAATCCAGTCTCGCAGTGTTTTCTTTTTCTGTTTTTCCTTTTTATCTTTCTGTTTCATAAGATCATCCCTATAAGAAATGCTATTAAGAGAGCCACAACAAAACTAAAACCATTTCTTAATAACGCCATTTTTTTACCAAGGATCTTAATTTCCAATGGTAACGTTATCATCCCAATCATGGTAAGTGTCGTGATAAATGCTGCAACAGCTGTGATAGAGGCACCTGTTTCAAGCATGGATGCGGCTAATGGAAAAGAAAGCAAAGCAGGAATATGCATAAATGCACCAATAACACCTACCAGCAATACACCACCGAATCCTGATTGCTCACCTATAAATCTTGATATCTCCGAAGGAGGTATGAATCCTAACATCAGCCCGATGATAATAATTATGATAAGAACAGTAGGTAATATCTTAAAGAGGGAGAAAGCTGCTCTTTTCAAAGATTGTACCGCTTTTCCCCGATCTTTATACAGCGCATAGATAAAAAACACCAGGGCTAATAGGTTGATTAAAATTGCTGTGGTGTTCATTTATTCACCTTTTGATATCTGTATTCCAAGTATCTTAACGCCTTTTTCTGTTTTCATAGAAAGAGTTGCAGGTTCCGTGATAAGACATTTTCCCTTTGACAAAGTAACTGATTCATCATCGACTGTGACTTGGGCTTCTCCATGCAATATAACAAATATCACATAGGTTGACATCTCACAAGGCGGTATCTTTTTCCCTTCTGTAAGAAATATATGTCTTATCTTGAATTCTTTCTCTTCATATATTGCTTGTTTTTCTTTCATCTTACTTAAATCGAATATTTCCATAATTCTCACCCCTATCGTTTTTTACTTCCAAATTCTTGTTCGTAAAATCTGACCATCCCATCAATAATTTTTTTTCTCTCAATAATCATTTCAAGGTAATGTTTCAAATAGTTTCTACCTTGTTTTGTTGCTTTATATTCTCTACGATCTGGCCCTGATGTATTTTTTTTCCAACTCGATTTCACAAGATTTTCTTTTTCCATACGTCTAAGAGTCGTGTACATTGTACCAGATTTGATTTTATGCCTTCCATAACTCATTTCTTCAATTTTTTGAATGATGTTATAACCATAGGTTGGTGTTTCAACGATTACTCTTAAAATTAAAAATTTTAACCAGCTTTTTTCTGGATATTTATCATGTCCATGAAACAGACATTTATCACTTTGACCCATATAACTATGTAACAATGTTACATATATAAGGCTTTAGATAATCTTTACACAAAAAATACTAAAAATAAGTATTAATTAAATATCATTATTTCAAAAACAACTTAAATTTCCCAACGTATTATTCCCAACTCTCTTTTACACAGAACCAAAAACCATAACATTTATATAGAAGTGTTATTATAGCGATTTTGATTCTTAACCTAAAAGTTAAGGAGGAGGCAAAAATAATATGATGAGTGGACAACAACCCGTAATAGTATTAAAAGAAGGAACTAAAAGAGAAAAAGGCAAAGGAGCACAAGAAAACAATATAATGGCGGCACGAGCCATATCAGACGCAGTGCGATCAACCCTAGGTCCAAAAGGCATGGATAAAATGCTTGTGGACTCAATGGGTGACGTAATAGTCACAAACGATGGTGCAACCATACTAAAAGAAATAGATGTAGAGCATCCTTCTGCAAAAATGATTGTAGAAGTAGCAAAAAGCCAAGATGAAGAATGCGGAGACGGAACAACCAGTGCAGTAGTACTCACCGGAGAACTTCTAAAATATGCAAAAGAACTATTGGATCAAAACATACACCCAACTGTTATAACAGGTGGATTCAAACTTGCATCTAAAAAAGCATCAGAAGTCCTAGATGACCTTTCAATGGATGTTGCAGCTGATGATACAGAATCTTTGAAAAATATCGCAAAAACATCTATGGCTAGTAAAAGTGTAAGTGGAGAAAAAGAACTTCTCGCTGAAATCGTCGTAGATGCTGTAACCAGTGTCGCAGAAAAATCTGGTAAAAGAACAATCGTAGATCTTGATAACGTTCAAATACAGAAGAAAGAAGGCGGCGGAATACAAAACACCGAAGTAATCAAAGGAATCATTCTAGACAAAGAAAGAGTACATGACAACATGCCAAAAAATATCAAAGATGCAAAAATCGCTTTGATTAACGCTCCATTAGAAGTTAAGAAAACAGAAACCGACGCCAAAATACAGATAAATGATCCAACCCAGCTTCAAGCATTCCTCGACGAGGAAGAAGGAATGATGAAGAAAATGGTGGAAAAAGTCAAGAAAAGCGGTGCAAACGTCTTGGTATGCCAGAAAGGCATAGACGACCTCGCACAGCATTTCCTCGCTAAAGAAGGCATTTATGCAGTAAGACGTGCTAAGAAAAGCGATATGGATAAGCTCGCTAAAGCAACCGGTGCAAAAATAGTTGGAAGTCTTGATGGACTAACCAAGAAAGACCTCGGTAACGCAGGCACAGTCGAAGAAAGAAAAATCGGCGACGAAGAAATGACTTCCATAACCGACTGCAAAAACCCAAAAGCAGTATCAATACTACTTAGAGCTACAACAGAACACGTAGTAGACGAACTCGAAAGAGCAGTACATGATGCATTATCCGTAGTCAGAGTAGCACTTGAAGACGGAAAAATGACACCCGGCGGAGGAGCAGCAGCAATAGCTATATCTAAAGCCCTACGTGAATACGCTCCAAGTGTAGGTGGCCGTGAACAAATGGCTATAAACGCCTTTGCTGACGCGGTAGAAGTCATACCAAAAACACTATCTGAAAATGCAGGACTAGACCCAATAGACATGATGCTAGAAATCAGAAATCAGCACGACAAAGGCAAAAAATATGCTGGTGTCGACGTCCAAAACGGTAAAATAAACGACATGATGAAAAGTAACATCATTGAACCCTTACGTGTCAGTCGGCAAGAACTCGAAGCTAGTGCTGAAGCCGCAACGATGATACTCCGAATCGACGACGTCATCGCCTCTAAAGGAGGCGGAGGCGACGAAGGAGGACCCGCCGGCGGTGGAATGCCACCAGGAGCCATGGGCGGCGGTGGAATGCCACCAGGGATGATGTAAAACCGGTTTCATCCCTAAGACATTAAGGGTCTTCAACAGAAAACCCTCTTTCCCTTCTTTCTATTCTTTCTATTTATCTTTTTTAAACAAAAATCGAATTAAATGAAAACGAGATATGTGGTGAAATCAATAGAACCATGACAGCTGAAGAAAAAGAACAAAAAGACAAGGATAAAAAAAACAAAGATGAATCATTCAAAGAAAAAATAGGTAGTTTAGAAAATAAAATCAATAGTTTACAAGATGAAATCGATAAACTAAAAGAAGAAGTTAAAGAAAAAGATGACAAACTTTTGAGAAGCTACGCCGACCTCCAAAACTACCAGAAAAGAATGAAAAAAGACTTAAAAGCTAAAGAAAAAGAAGTCAAACAAAAATATATAGCAGAAATAATAGATCTACATGAACTGCTTAAAAAAGCATATGAAGACAAAAACCCAAAAGAAGGTTTAAAACATATATTAAATAATATTAACGATTTTTTCGAAAAAGAAAGCGTAGAATGTATCGACTGCGTAGGAAAAAAATTTGATCATAATCTTCACAACGCAGTTGCTACAGTCGAAAAAGAAGACTGTGAGGATGGAATAATAATGGAGGAGGTAAAGAAAGGTTTCAAAATTGATGATGAACCATGTAGACCTTCTCATGTTGTTGTAGCTAAAAATGTAGATAAAGATAAGGATAAAAAAGAAAATAATTGAGGTGAAAAAAATTTATGGGAAAGATTATAGGTATTGATTTAGGAACTACTAACTCTGAAGTAGCTGTTATGGAAGCTGGTAGTCCAACCATCATCAAAAGCGCTGAGGGACAACCATATTTTCCATCTATAGTGGCTTTTACTGAAGACGGTGAGAAGTTAGTCGGTGAACCCGCTAAGAGACAGGCGGTTACTAACCCTGAGGGCACGGTACATAGGATAAAACGTAAAATGGGGACTAGTGAAAAAGTGAAGCTACGTGGTAAAGAATACACACCTGAGCAGATTAGTGCGTTTATTTTGCAGAAAATCAAAGAAGATGCTGAAGAGTTTTTAGGTGATGAAGTCACTGAGGCTGTTATAACTGTTCCAGCATATTTCGACGATGATCAACGTCAGTCTACAAAAGATGCTGGTGAAATAGCTGGTTTGAAAGTTAAACGTATCATCAATGAGCCAACTGCTGCTTCATTAGCATATGGTCTTGACAAAGAGGGAGATCATAAAATCGCTGTATATGATTTCGGTGGTGGAACATTTGATATAACTCTAATGGAGGTAGGCGAAGGCGTTTTTGAAGTTCTTAGTACAAACGGTGACACTCAGCTAGGTGGATCCGATATGGATCAGGCTTTAGTTGATTACATAGCTGAAAACTTTGAAGAGGAACATGATGTAGATCTTAGAGAGGATCGGAAGACACTTCAGCGTCTGTTGGATGCAGCTGAAGAAGCCAAAAAAGAACTTTCTTCTAAAAAACAGACTACTATTAATCTGCCGTATATAACCGTTATAGATAATGAACCTAAACATCTTGAGAGGAAAGTGACTCGAGCGAAGTTTGAAGAACTAATCACACCGATTTTGGATAAAACAGAGAAACCATGTAAACAGGCTTTAGAAGATGCTAAACTTAAACCAAAAGATATAGATCATATTGTTTTAGTAGGCGGATCGACACGTATCCCATTGGTTAAACAAAAAGTTGAGGAAATATTTGGTAAAAAACCTAAACGTGATGTAGATCCTATGGAATGTGTGGCGTTAGGAGCTGCTTTACAAGGAGGAGTAATGTCTGGAGATGTAGACAAAGATATAGTACTTCTCGATGTGACACCGTTGACTCTTAGCGTTGAAACACAGGGGGGTGTAGCGACAGAGATCATACCAAGAAATACTACTGTTCCAACTAAAAAAAGTAAAATATTTTCAACAGCGGCAGACAACCAGACCACCGTAGACATACATGTTCTCCAAGGAGAGCGTCCTATGGCTGCAGATAACAAAAGCCTCGGTCGATTCCATCTAGATGGAATACCTCCCGCTCCAAAAGGAGTACCACAGATTGAGGTAACGTTTGATATTGACGCAGATGGAATATTAAATGTATCTGCTAAAGATAAAGGAACTGGTAAAGAGCAGTCTATACGTATAACTGGTTCAACAAAACTATCTGATGATGAAATCGAACAGATGAAAAAAGAAGCGGAAAAACATAAAGAAGAAGATAAAAAGAGAAAAGAAAAAGTTGAGATAAGAAATAATGGAGATGCTATGGTCCACACTGCCAAAAAAACACTTGATGATTTAGATGACAAACTATCTGATGAAGACAAAAAGAAAATAGAGGATGGACTAAATGAACTCCGGCAGGCTTTGTCTGGAGAGGACACCGATGAAATCAAAGAAAAAACTGAGAAACTACAAAAAACACTATCAGAATGCTCAACTAAAATCTACCAACAAGCTCAACAGCAACAACAGCAAGCTGCAGCTGGAGCACAACAACAAAAACAAAACCAAGGAGAAAGCTGGACAGGGCATCCTAAAGGCGGCAAAGGCGGAGATGAAACTATAAATGCCGACTACGAAGTAAAAGACGAAGATAAAAAAGATAAAGAGAAATAAAAATCCTCAATCCTCTATCTCTCTCTTTTTTTTTGTTTATCTTTTAATATTCTTCATTAAAAACAATATAACTGTTGTTTATCCATTTTTAACGTTTTTACAACAACATTTTTTATAATATCACTCAAACAAATTTTTTTTTAGCTATGAGTAAAGACATAGGGCAAGAAATATATCATCAGGTGGAGTATATAGCAGACCACCCCAAAATGCAACTTATTTTTATTTCCATACAACTATCTCTACTAACAGCTTGGCTTATAATACAAATATTTGTTTAAAAAAAGATTTTTTTTAGCTTTTTTTGACTACTAAAACTGAACAAGGAGATTCTTCCACTACCTTTTTGGAGACACTTTTCTCCATGACTTTATCGATCCCTTTCCCTCTTTCATGATGAGCCATAATGATTAAATCGCCTTTTTTAGCGTAATTCACGATTTCGTCGGCAGGGTTCCCTGTTAGCAGTTCTGTATCAAGTTTAACTCCGTATTCATCACCCATCTCTTTGAATTCATCTAGATAAGACATGGCTTCTTTTTTCAATCTTTCTTCAATAACCACTGAAGACATGAATTGGTGGGTGTCGTTTACAGTTATAATCCTAGCTTCAACATTTATTGCTTTAGCAAGGAAAAACCCTTTTTTAACCGCATCTTTAGATATCTCTGATCTATCAACAGGGATAATAATCCTGTTTATATCCTCCATTTGCTATGCTCCTTAATATAATTTTTTTAGATTTTTTTTATCTATCTAATATTTATCTAAATATGAAAAGGATAGTTAAATATTTTTATTGTATTTCACGGAGTCTGTCTTTTTTAGAAAACATTAATGAATAAATGTTTTCATAACTGAAAAACGATATGTCATCAAAAACAATATCTCTCTCAGATTTAGTAGAAAAAACACTTGGCGGCCTCTCACCTATACAGACTATTATGAAGATGGCTGAAGAGCGAAACATCCGAAGGATGGGGTTAGACCCTGAGGACGTTATTTCTTTTGGAGGTGGATGGTGTAACCATAAAACTCCAGATGAACTCCGCAGAATATATAGAGATATAGCAAGCAACTCTGATGAATTCCATAAAAGCGGTAGATACAGCCCTATCAAAGGTAGTTATTCATGTAGAGTACAGCTTTGTCGTTTTGAAAACAAAATTTTTGATATAAACAATCTTGAACCTTCTAACATAATTCTTGGTCATTCCTCGACTCAGCTTTTCCATGACGTCGTCAGAGTACTTCTCAACCCCGGGGACAGTATCGGTTTTTTAGATCCTACCTATGCTAACTATGAAAACGCGGCAAAATGTGCCCTTAGAGAAGTGGATTTTAGATATATGCCTGCTTTGAATCCAGAGAGATGGAGTTACCTATCTAATCCTGATTTTTCTTTAAAAAAATTAGAAAAATTCTGCAAACAAGGATTGAAAACCCTAGTTATACCTATACCAGACAATCCAACTAGTCAAATCCCTGAGGATGGTTTTGTGAAATCATGCTATGAGATAATGGAAGAACATAACGGTTTCTTGATTTTAGACCATGCATACAAAACCATTTGGTTTAATGATAAACCAAAATCTTTTTCATGGTCTCCTAAAAAATATCCAAATCTGATAACCCTCCACTCTAACTCAAAATGGCTTTCCAGTCTAGGCCGAAGAATAGGATGGGTAGAAGCAGATAAAGGAATAATAGATAACTTGGAAAAGATAAATGAATCCACTCTGCTATCACCAGATACTCTCCACAGTATGACTACAGCAGCTTTTCTAAAAGAAACACTTGAAGATAATTCACTAAAAGAATACATAGAACAAACACGTCGTCTATACCAAGATACAGCAGAAGTTATGATAAAAGCCATAAAGAAAAAATTAGGATGGAAACATCTAACACCTCAAGGAGGGCTTTACACCTGCTCTCCAACTCCTAACAACGAAGACTCTGTAGATTTTGTACAAAAAATTTTGAAAAACACCGGTGTACTATTGATACCCGGAAATGGTTTTGGACCAAGTATGGAAAAAGCAGTTCGCTTATCATATGGCCCTCTATGTCACGATCATGAACTCATAAAAGAAGGCATTGAGCGAATCAGCGATTTTTTAGAAAAAAATTAAAACTATAAAATATTTTGATGAGAATGTTAAAAAAATGAAAACATTTGAAATACTGCTACTGGCGTTAACTGCTTTTCTTCCTCCAATAATTTATGCCATCTGGATTCGTAACACAGAAAAATATCATCCAGAAAAATGGAAACCACTCATAGTTTGTTTCCTATGGGGTGCTACAATAGCTGTAATAGCTTCAATCCTGTTAGAAGTATTTTTTGAAGTACCACTATCGTTAACTGTAGAAAAATATAGTATACCTTTCTTCATGGCGATATTGGTTGCTCCTCTTGTAGAAGAGTTTACCAAGCCACTTGCCTTAAATTTAAAATCTGTTAAAAAAGAATTAACTGAAATAGAAGATGGTTTTATTTATGGGGCGGTAGCTGGACTTGGTTTTTCAGCTACAGAAAACCTGCTATATGGAATTGGTTTCTTTTCGGAAGGACTCTTCATTTTTTTGGTTTTAATGATGATGAGAAGTTTCGGAGGATGTCTATTACATGCTTCAGCTACCGCTTGGACAGGATATGGATACAGTAAAACCATCATGAAAAAAACAAAAGCATTTCGAATAATCCCCTATTTTATTTTGGCATTCATTATCCATAGTCTATACAATTTCCTGCTCACCTATAAACATATAGGGGCAGCAGTCGGTTTGTTCTGCGCATTTATATTGGTTGCTTTCACTATTTATGTGGTGAGATCTAGAATTAAGAAACTTGATGTATCACATCCCTGAAAGGTTAACAAAACTTTTTTTGAAGTTTTATTCCTACCTGAGTTTAATACCCCGGAGCTTGCTCCGATTGGAATACAGATTTCAGGCGATTCAATTTACTTTCCAAAATATTTTTTTACATGGGGTCTTGTAATATAATATAAAAATACTAGACCTATGGGGATAGATAAACCGAAAAATATTCCTCCTAGTGTCCAACCCCATGTTTTTCCTTTATAGAGGCCATAGGGCAGGATAACTCCTTGTAAAACAAACATACTGGTATAATAAATCCATATATATCCTCCTTGCTCGAATCCTATCACGTTGAAATAATAATAAATCACAAAAACAGCGTTAAAAATAGTTAACAATGATAGGATAGTAACACCTAAAGGTCTTTTTACTTCTTCCTCTTCTTTTTCAGATCTCTCTTCCTTCTCTTTTTTGTATGGTGTGGGAAAAGGTTTTGGTTTTTTAATTTCTGATAGAAACTTTTTATAACTCTCTTTGTCATCAAAAATAATTGGGGGCCCCTGATATCCACAGTTTCTACAAACGTTACGGGAAGTATAACCTGTAAGAACTCCGTCGTTCATTCTACCTTGGTATATTTTACGACTTCCACATTGAGGACAGGCAGTAATCTTCATCTCTTCCTATTTTTTAATCAACTTCTTGATGATATTTAAACTTTTTATGTTCTCTTTTTCTATATGTATGGGTGGTTTTTTTTGCGACAAAAAATAGTAAATTTTTTAGATATATAATTATACAAACTATCGTAAAATATTTTATGTAAAAACATCTATTTGTAACGAAACAATTTCAATCAAACATTTTTGGGAAACATTTATAAATTTAAAATCTATTATAGATTTTGGGGTCTGGAGATAGAATCCAAAAATTAATTAATCAGACCTGAACGGAATTGAAAAACAATTCCAAGATGAGGGAGGTAAATCCAACAACATCACCTTTCCAGACCCAAATCTAAATCCATTCTTTTTATACAATATTAAATAAGAAGTATCAGCATAACTTTTTAATAAACAGTTTCCCTAAAAAAACAATTGAGAACATAATAATGAACCAAAAAAACAAACTCATCTATACAATACAAAAACACGATGCAACAAATCTACACTATGATTTAAGATTAGAAATGGATGGAGTCCTAAAAAGCTGGGCTATACCAAAAAAGCCACCTAAACAAAAAGGAACAAAAAGACTTGCTATACAGGTAAACGACCACAAACTTGAATACGCAAATTTTGAAGGAGAAATACCAGAAGAAAACTATGGAGCAGGAAAAGTAGAGATATGGGATAAGGGGAACTACACTCTTGAAAAAAGAGAAAAAGACAAAGTTATAATCAATATAAACGGCGAAAGAATACAAGGGAGATATTGTCTAATAAAACTCAAACAACAAGAAAAAAACTGGCTTTTCTTCAAATGCTTAAAAAAGTAGAAAATTTTTTAACCATTCAAACTTTTCAGCTCATGTTGAGGGAAACCAGTTGATAGAACCATACTCTCAGGAAGAAAAAGAATACATCGCAAAACTAATGAAAAAATACGATGCACAACAAAGTAATGAAAAATAGTTAGAAAAAAAGTTTTTTTGTTTCTTTTACCACCATCGTCCTCTTTCTTGATAAACTTTTATAAAATTCTCTATACTTCTATCATAAGTTTTCTCTACATCATCTGGAAAAAAACATGCTGGAACCTGACCCATATCCCAATGGTAGCTAAGACATTCACAACACAATCCTTTTCGATTACATGTATACGTACAATTACATCTTTCTTTGTTTTCCTCTTTTCTACATTCAGCCATAATCTCTTTTTTCCTCCTTCAAAAACTTATTTGATAAATCTATTTTGATATGAATGATAGAGTTCATTTTTAAAGTTTTTTCAAAATATCTTCTATATCCATTGTGTTCAAAACATCTTTTTTTTCAGCCCAGCCTCGTCTTGCTGTAGCTACTCCAAACTGCATAAATGAGAGATGATTAAGAGCGTGAGCATCAGTACCAAGTACAAGACCAACGTTTTTTTCTCTCGCTTGTCGGATATGGCTATCATTAAGATCTAATCTATCTGGAAATGCATTTATTTCTAGATAGGTATTTGTTTCCACAGCGGTATCAAAAATTGTTTCCATCTCTAACGGCAGCGGTTCTCTTCGTCCTATCAGACGACAAGTAGGGTGACTCAAAAAAGTAGCATATTCATTTTTTAACGCTTCAACAACACGTTCAGTCATCTGTTTTTTACTCATTTTGAACTTCTTATGGATTCCAACTGCTACATAATCAAGCTTCTCTAAAATTTTGTCGCTATAATCCAATGATCCATCAGCGTTGATATCGCATTCTGTGCCACATAACAAAGTTAAACCCGCTATTTTTTTGTTCAACTCTTTTATCCTATCGATTTTTTTTAGAAGTCTTTCTTCTGAAAGACCATTCGCTATTTTCAAAGATTTAGAATGATCTGCTATCCCTAAAAAACTATATCCCATTTTTTTAGCATAATCTGCTAAATCTTCCATAGTCTCTGAACCATCACTCCAGTTAGAATGAACATGAAAATCACCCTTTACATCGTCGTATCCTATAAGTTTAGGAAGCTTTTTTTCTTTAGCTCTTTCAACTTCCCCACGGTTTTCTCTCAACTCAGGAGGAATATACTCTAACCCAAGTTCATTATAAATCTCCTTCTCCTCTTTTCCTTTGATATATTCATCTGTATTCTTATCAAAAAGACCGTATTCGTTAAGCTTTAAACCTTTTTTTATAGCTATACCTCTCATCGTTACATTATGTTCTTTAGAACCAGTGAAATATTGAAGAGCTGAGCCAAAACTCTTATTTTCAACCACTCTTAAATCAACCTGGGAGTCATTATTTAACAGCACACTCGTCTTAGTTTTACCTTTTAAAAGAACACGTTTGACGTCATCAAAATCTACAAAATAATCCATAACATCTTCGGGATAATCAGAAGAAACCAAAATGTCGATATCACCAATTGTTTCTTTCATCCGACGTAGACTTCCAGCTACATCTATACGAACAACTTTATCAAAATTTTCCAAATATCTTTTTATCTGCATACCATCTCTATAAGCTACATTTAGCAAAATACGTCCCTGTGTTTTTTCCAAGAGTTTAATCCCTCTTAAAATATTTCTCTCAGTTATTTCACCAAAACCTTCTAAATCTCTGATTCTACCATTCTTACAGGCTTCTCTTAACCCATCGATATCTTTGACATCTAATTCTCTATAAATCACTGAAACTTTTTTAGGGCCTAAACCGGGGACTTCTAAAAGTTTTAAAAGAGCAACAGGGATCTCTTTTTTAAGTTCTTCAAAATATTTTAACTCTCCAGTGAGCACAAACTCTTTTATTTTTTCAGCAAGAGCTCTGCCTATACCAGGTATGGAACGAAGTCTATCCTCTTTAACCATACTATTTATGTCTTCATCTAAAACCTCTATTCTCTGAGCAGCCATACGATAAGCTCGTGATTTAAAATAGCTTTCACCTTTGATATCTAGTAAATCCCCAATTTTGTAAAACAACTCCGCTACTTTTTTATTTTCCAAAAAATAAACCACCTATCATTTTAAACAAATGTTAATCTAAAAATGTTTCATCAAGAAAAATAACTATATCCACTTGATCCTCATCTTCCAAACCAAGTTTTTCTCTCAAACAATGAGGAGAAACAAACTCTAAAACATTGGAATAATGACCACGAGCAGGTAACACAATAGCGCCTTCCACTCCCTCAATCTCGGCTTTGAAACAGAAAACCTCTCCAAAAGTACGATCCTCTGTCTCAAAAGACTCTATGATTATACCATCATAGCTCTTTAACAAACGAAGTTTATTACGCTCCACAGGTTTAATCTCAACATTAAGAGTACCAGGAAATGGCTCAAAACCTAGTTTTTGTTCAAACTGATCAATATATCCATTTTGACCAGTGTAATAACTTCCTTCTCCAAAACCTGAGATAACTTTACCAGTGAAAAAAAGCTTCTCTCTAAACTCAAAAATTTTTTTATAATCAAGATATTCCCTTTCTAAAACACTACGGCCTTTATCAGTAACCTCAATAAGCTGTTTTTTTACTCCAATCTCCCGAGAGATCAAACCTAGTTCATCTAACTCTAAAATATAACGAGAAGCAGTTTGTTGACTAACCTTGATCTGGCTAGCCAGCTCCTTAGAAGAAACTTCAATTTTGTTAACAAAACCCCCAAGCAAAGCCAATTCTTTCAGAGTTTCTAAAAGATAGTATTTCAAAAAATATCCTCCCACACTATTTTTTTTAGCTTTCAATCCGTTCCGACAATTTTTCTCCTTTTTCTGTCAAAAACAAATCGTTGTTTTTCTTTTCCACTAATCCTTTTTCTATCATATCATTTACTATGTTTAAAGCAACTCTTTTTATTATACGATGCTTTTTAACAATAAAATCAATGTTTTTTTCTCCAGATGCTAAACTACTAAAAATCGATTTTCTATATTTGTTTGAAAGAATGTAACCTTCTTCATCCATAAGTCTTTTACCAATATGTTAATTTACACCGTGTAAAATAAAGTTTTTCTAAAAAAACAAGGATTTGACTAAAATAATGTTCAAACAGATACCTGAAGTATTAACCGCGGATAAACTTCTAGATAAAGCTTTTAGAAGAACCCGAAAAGTTTCAGTCAGCGATAGAGATGCATTTTTCCGTAAGAAAAAAACAATTATCGCTAAAACAGATTGTTTCGCTCAGAACGTAATAAATGAACTAAATAGATATGTTAAAAAATTTCCATCTTTTGATCAACTCTCCCAGTTTTATAGGGATACAATAGATATAAAAACTGATCTTGGCCAGCTAAAAAAATCTCTGGGGGCTATAAACTGGGCGGAAAACACTTGTAGAAAAATATATTCAAAACAAATCAAGACGTTGCGAAAATCCGGGGATCTTGACTTTTTAGAAAAAAAACAGAATGAGATCTATGGTCGTATCTCCAGCGTAGTTAAACAAGTTGACAAAAATCTGAAAAACTTATCTGAGGCGCAAAGAATCATAAAAAGGCTTCCTGGCATTCTGGATATACCTACTGTTGTCCTTGCAGGTTATCCCAATGTTGGGAAATCTTCTCTTCTGCGTAGTCTCTCCAACGCTAAACCACATATAGCGCAGTATCCGTTTACCACCAAAGAGATACATGTAGGCCATATGACACAGACAGAAAGATATAATCAATATAAATGGCAGATAATAGATACACCGGGTTTACTTGATAGGCCAATAGAGGAAAGAAACAATGTTGAAAAACAGGCTATTGCGGCATTGGCACATCTAGCAGACGTAATAGTATTCATATTTGATCCCTCAGAAACAAGTGGTTATCCACTTGAAAAACAAAAAAACTTGCTTAAAAGAATGAAACAAACTTTTGAAGACTCACATTTTATAATTGTAGAAAACAAATCAGATATCAAAAAAACACAGTCTTCTAACCTAAAAGTTTCATGTAAGAATCAACAGGGAGTAGAAAAAGTAAAAGAAAAAATATTCAACTATCACTCAGAGTTAGAAGAAGAATAAAAAAAAGTTTTTTTAGGTTTTCACTTTTTTCGATTTTAGTAAGGAGTATAGAGAAAGGGCAACTAAGGCAAGTAGCGCAGCTATGAAAAGTATTACTGGTATAACTGGAAAAACGTTTATTTCTTTCTGCTGTACATCTGACTCAATAGTTTCTCCTTCAGTAGTCCACATTTTTGTTTTAAACTCATAAAAACCTTCATCTTCACCTTTGAAACTCCATTCGGCGTTCATAGTTGTTTTGTTTCCACCATATGGTTTCCATTCATTCCAACTTTTTTTATCAGATGAGTAACGATAAAACAATTTTACGTTTTCTACATCTATCTCTTCGGGTATAGATGCTGTTATAGTAAACTCGTTATCCAACTGCAGCATAGAAAATTCAGATAAATCAAGATATACACCTGCTGCTTCTTCGGTTTCTTCTTCATAAAGTTTAACGCCCTTTTGTGGTAAAATTTTGACGTTACCACAGATGTCTTCTACTTTAAAATCAATAATGAATATTTCGTCTTTTTCTTTATCTACAATTTCTTTAGACATCTGCCAGGTGTAGGTATCGTTGTCTATATCGCTATCTATAACTGTCCAGTCTTTTTTGTTTATTCTGTAATAAACATTTTCCAGTTTAAAATCATCATTGAAGACTACTTCGAAGGGTAGTTCATCAAAAGTCATCGAAGAAGGTAGATAGGTTGAGACAGCAGGTTTTTCAGAGTCAAAAATCGCTGTAAAATCTTTTTCTTTTTCCTCACGGTTTCCAACTATGTCTTCTGCAACTGTTCTAAACTGGTATAATCCACTTTCACCTTTGAACTCCCATACATATGGAGTGCTGTTTAAACTACTATAAGACTGCCATTCACTCCATTCTGAGTTTACCTCTTTTTTATATCTATATTGGAATGTTACTGTTTTTATACCGCTTTGGTTATAATCAGATGCAGAAGCCTCAACTGTTAAACTATTTACCTTCCCCACATTTTTTGGTTGTTCTACTTTTGAAACAGGTTTTCCTGCATCCAGATGAATTGGATAAAAATTATTCTCAGCTGTGTTACCCGCAAGATCAGAAATTCTGAATTTTATCGCCTCTAAAAATGCCATATCTTTTATTTCTAACTTTGAAACATTGACATAGAGAGTTGTGTTTTCTGCCCCTGATTTGCCGTTACTCTCTGTCTCAATCCAACCTGTAGTTTTGCTAACCCCTAAATCAGTAAGATATTTAATTTTACAGTAAGCTTGAGAGACATCTATACCTGATACCACGTTGTTATCTCCTATATCCCTTACCTCTATGGACAGCTTCTGGCTTTTTGGTCCATAGTATCCATCAGTTGTTCCACCGGGTGTGATCTGAACGTTTTCTTCGAAAACAGGTTTGTTTTTTTCTTCAACCCAACATATCTCCCAGTTTTTCAACAATGAAGAGTTACTGTTTTTCTTTTTTAATAAACCACAAAGACGGATAGACCGACTATCAATATTTTTATTATATAAAACATTGTTACCGCCACTTAAATCTGATAACAAAGTCGCTCCTTGTTTATTCAAAATACTAAAAGATATTTCACTATCTCCCGGTGTTTCATAATCCGCGTTAAAATTGGACCACCAGTATCCATCTCGTGGAATTGTAACCACTTCGGATATCGCACGTCCCTGTATCTTTTTTTTGTATCCTCCTATGGCATGTAGTTTCCATTCAAAATTACTGTTTATAGAATTGATAAACAATAAGCCGTCGGATACTGTCGGCGAAGAGCAGATTATATTATAATCCTCTGGTTCAACACTATTATTCCAAATTATTTCACCTGTTTCCTCATCAACAGCATATATTACTCCAAATGAGGAAGCAGCATAGACTCTGCCATTAGCTACCACTGGAGATGCAACATTATGGAGGGGCATATTGAATCTTTTTGCAGTTTCAGCTATTTTATCATTACTGAGAGAGAGGTTCCATTTTACATCACGTTTTTCAACATCTACACTATAAAGTTCGCCGTTAGAAGAAGCGACATATACCATGCCATCGTTGAAAACAGGGGTGGTAGCAGTCATCAAATCTTTTATTTTTAAAGCATTTATAGAATCACTATTTTCTTCTTCTGGCAGAATATAATCAATTATGTTCTTTGGTAGAGTTTGTGGGGTAAAGAGTTTATCACCAAACGATAACCTCCATTGCACCTCCCCGTTGTCGGCATCTATAACTACAAGCTGATCTTGCCATCTAGCTACACCTGCTGGTTTTTTAGTTAAAACATAGATTTGATCACAAAATACCATAGGTGAACTTTTACCGATCATGCCAACAGTTGTATCCCAAACTTTTCTACCAGTCTCTTTATCATATGCTATAAGACTGTCTCCATTCATATTTTCGCAGCCGACTATAACTTTATCTTCATGTATTGCTGGTGTAGAAAAACTTGCAGCAGGAAGAATTTTAGACCATAACAACTCGCCACTGTTGTTCAAAACGGTTATCCTGCCAGTAGGTTCAACATCAATATATCTGTTTAAAAGATCGTTCTCCTTTATGATGTTGTTAAAATAATTATAATATGGGGAGCTTAAACCACTTCCACTCCAAGAAGTAATATAAACTTTGTTATCTTCGACATTATGAGAGGAAGAAAAACAAATATTTTCATCTGAAGGTATCGTCCAGTTCCATCTTTCCATTGAAAGGTTGTTTTTATCGAAAGCATAAACTCTGTTTTTACTTTCATATCCGCTGGTGCCAACTATCAACAAATCATCTACTATAGCTGGAGACATCTCTATTTTATGAGGGAGTGTAACGGTGGAGTCTACAGGGATTTGATTTTCATCTTCCTCTGTTTGTTTTACTTTAAACGCTAAAACTTTGTTACGTGTAGAAGATGGAATAAAGACTCTTCCATCACTTACGACCGGGCTACAGAACAATCCACCTGCGCTACTATTTTCACTATTCCAATATAAATTATATTCCTCGGGTGCTTCACCAAAATATACTCGATTGTTATCAAAATCTTTTCCAAAAACAGCCCACTCATCAGCTGATTGACTAACACTAAAACCCGAACAGTTATGGTTTACACCATTGGTTTTATCTATCCTGAATAAAGTCTGAAAATCGTCTTTGTAACAATTACTTTTAGTCTGCCAGCTAACCGCCCATTTTTTCAATTTAGCAGTCAGAGTTCTATCGCTGTTGTTAAACCAGGCTCGAAGTGCAATACTATCATATTTATCAATAGATAAATCGGAGATGTCTATAGGGGATTGTAAAAAACCATCTCTGTTCCCAGATAATTCATCGATAGGTTTTAAGTCCGACCCATTCAAAATTTGTATTCTAACAGTAGCTTTATCCTCTTTGAAGTCTCCATCCCAGAAAACTTTTTCCCATCGCCATTTACCAGGTTGGGCACCTAAACTAACAGGATCTATCTTTTCAGAAATAGCTTCTCCTGTTACGCTGTAAAAGTCATGTGTTTCTGTTGAAACATTCACATAATCAGTCATCAGTTTACAATTTGTCCTCATTTTTTCAGGAATCGCAGCTATCATCACATCAAACGTTTTATCAGCCCCTAAATATTTCGAGATTCCACTTAGATTATACTTGATTTCCTCTATGCTCTCTGTCGTTTCGATCTCCTCTATTTTTTCCCACATGCCCGCTTTTTTAACAAATCCATCTTGAGAGTACCGCCAGGAATATACAACAATTTTTGAAGAATTATTGGTTTCACCTTTCCAATGAAAACTCATGTTATCAATATATTTCGCCTTATCTTCTATTCTAAAAGTAAAGTGATGCATAGTTGTTAATGATGTAGTTAAAACAGACGTAGATTGAGAACTAAATTTTTTATCATCCTCTTTCTCTAAAAGACTATAATTCCCTATCTCCTCTTCCAAAAAACTATCTTTCATAGATCTAAAAAATAACGGTTTTATCCCCTCGGAGGTTTCCTGCAGAGGTACAAACAAATTGTAATATGCTTTATGACCTGTCTGTGAAGCAAAATCATAACTGTTGTTATAACTTTCATAGATGGTTTTCAATTCATCATTTTCGATGGATACATTATTTTTCTTCTGTAAAGATGTTCCATTTTGAAATTCGTCTATCCAAACCCCATCATTTTTGTATATAGTCGAAGATGCTTCACCCTCTGAGATACGTATATTAAAAGAGATAAGCAACAAGAAAGCAACTGCGATTGTTATCAAAGCTTTCATTTTAATAATGATTTCATGCCCCCATTTTTTTTATTAGTCGATATTTATAACAAAATTTTGTATATAAAATTTTTTAATCAAATTTCCATTATTTCTCCTAAAGATCTTATAATTTCTTCTACGACTAATAAAATCAGGAGATAATAATAGTAACTAAATATATAAGTCTTATTAATATAATTTAGTTGATTCAGTATAACTCAAAAGTTTTTAACTATCAGCTGTACATCCATAACATTTGTACCGGTAGGGCCAGTAAGTAGAAGATCATCTAAGGGTTTAAAAAAATTATAAGAGTCGTTATTCTCAAGATATTTCTTGGGGTCTAAACCTTTTTCAGTTGCTCTGCTCAAAGTAAAACCATCAGCTATAGCACCTGCGGCATCACTATCTCCATCGATACCATCAGTTCCAAATGAAGCAAAAACTATGTTTTCTCCAAAAATTTTTCCCACGACGCTTAGCACCATCTCTTGGTTTCTCCCTCCTTTTCCATCTCCCTTGATGGTTACTGTGGTTTCTCCTCCGGAAATAAGGGTCATTGTATCCTTATTTATCGGCGTCTGAGCTTTATCTACTATATATATACCCATCTCTCTTGCTTCTCCTTCCAAACTTGAAGTTAATAACATAGGGGTATAGTCAAGCTCTTTGGCTTTATTTTTTGCAGCTTCACAAGCTATACTATTGTTTGCTACAATATAATTAAATACATTTTCGAATACCTCGCTATCTGTATTTGGTGTATCAGAAGTCTCTCCTTTTAACCCTCTCTCAATGACATTCTTTGCAGAAGTAGGAATTTTACTCCATAGACTATATTTTTCAAGAACGTCTTTAGCGTCTTCAAAAGTTGTATCGTCGGGATAAGTAGGGCCGGAGGCAATAAAACTCATGGGGTCACCAACAATATCTGAAATGATGAGAGAAACTAACATACCTTTGCAATGCTTTGATAGCTGTCCACCTTTAACCTTAGAAAGATGTTTTCGAATGGTATTAATCTCATTAATATCAGCTCCACTTTTTAACAACAAATCAGTAATTTTCTTCATACCCTCTAAACTGATACGAGGTTTAGCTAAAAGAGCAGATCCGCCACCGGAAATCAAAACAACTAAAAGATCGTCTTCCTCACATTTATCAATCAAACCCAGTACTTTTTTTCCACCTTCAACACTACCTTCATCAGGGATAGGATGGCCCCCTACTACTGTTTCTACTGACTTGTTATCTACACTTGCATCAGGGTCATTAGTTACCACAACACCTTTTTTTATCTTAATAGAGTCACAAACAGCTTCAGCCATCCCAACACTAGCTTTACCGAAACCGACTAGATAAACATCTCTAAAATCACTGACATCAATTTTGTCTTCATCAAAAAACAAAATATTACCAGAAAAATGTGACTTTACAGATTTATAAGGATCCACTGCTTCAATTACAGCATTCAAAATATCTAGAACATCACTTCTAACTGTTTTCAACTCCGGAGTTGAACCATTCTCAATAATCCTTTCTCTATTCTTAAACATAATTGAAAAGAATCTAACTTCTAGCCAATAAAAAACGTTTTTGGTAAAAAAAAGTTCTTCTTTTTTTATTTGCCAAATTTCAATTGTTTCATCAATTTCTTCTGCATACGTCTGTTACCTGAAAAACCTTTCATCATACGTTTAGTTGTCTTATAATACTTAAGCAATTCTTTTACATGACGGTTTTCTACGCCTGCACCACGAGCAATACGGTTAACCCTAGAGGAACGAATAATGTTAGGTTTATTCATCTCCTCTTCAGTCATAGAATCCATAATAATCCGGAACATCTCTAACTTATCTTCGGTTTCATCCATATCAAGCTTCTTCTCCAACTTATCGCTAGCGGCACCTGAAAAACCACTTGGCAGCATATCAGCAACTTTTTTCAGTGAACCCATACCAGAGAGCATATCCATCTGCTCATACATATCATGCAGAGTAAACTTACCAGACATAATTCTTTTAGCTGCCTTCTCTGCATCTTTACCCTTCATGCTTTCTTCTGCTTTCTCCAACAGAGTTTTGATATCGCCCATCCCTAAAATACGTGAAATAAAACCAGCAGGGTCAAATTTTTCAAAATCAGTAGAGTGTTCGCCAGTACCAATAAAAACAATAGGAGCATCTACTTCAGATGCAGCACTAAGAGCTCCTCCTCCTTTAGCAGTCCCATCTAGTTTTGTTAAAACTATACCGGTTATATCTACAGCTTCATTGAAAGCTTTAGCTTGTGGGCCAGCTTGTTGTCCTACTGCTGCATCCATAACCAAGAGTTTTTCATCAGGGTTGGTAGCTTTAAAAATTTCCTCCATTTCTTGTATTAGGTCTTCTTCAAGTTTATGACGTCCAGATGTATCCACGATAATTACATCGTTGTTCTTCTTTAACTCCTTTACACCTTTTTTAACAACTTTAACTGCGTCATCCGCTTTTTTATCGCCATAACATGGGGCTTTGACCTGCTCAGCAATCTGCTCTAGCTGATCTACTGCTGCAGGGCGATGAACATCACCTGCAACCAACGCAGGGCGAAGACCTTTATTTTTAAAATAGTTGGCTAGTTTGCCACAAGTAGTAGTTTTACCTTGACCATATAAACCCACCATCATGATGATTTGTTTTTTGACTGGGAGCTCACGTGAATCACCAAGAATATTCACCAGTTCATCGTAGACAATCCGGATAACGTGTTCTCGGCTACTCATACCGGATGGGGGTTTTTCCTCCAATGCTCGTTTCTCAATTTTTTTACTTAATTTTAAAACGAGTTTAACATTTACATCGGCCTGTAGGAGTGCTCTTTGGATATCTCTAACTATCTCTTTAACTAATTTTTTGTCTATATGTACTGCATTGGCAATCTTTTTTAAAGTTCCCTTGAGAGAGTCACTTAAATTATCTAAAACCATGGTTCAAACCTGCTTTGTTTATAATAATGTTTAACAACAGGGGCGATATTAAAAAGTATCGGATACAAAAAACCCTGATTTTATACGTTTAATTCTTCTTTTTCCATTTCTTCAGTTTCAGGTTTTTTATAGGATAATTTCTTGTAATTTTTGAGTTTTACTATTATATTACCCCATTCTTCAATGATATTTTCTAATGTTTCACGGCTTTCCTGATATAGTTCTGTCATTTCTTCGATAGCTTCGGAGAAAGCATAGATAGTTTGTGAAATATCAGTTTCTGATACAATTCCTACTATTTCATTGTTCAACACTACAGGTACTCTTTTTATCTGATTTTCTTTCATTATAGCGGCTACTTTTTCAACGTTGGCTAAGGCATGAACTGTTTTTATTCTTGGAGTCATAATTTCTTTGATTTTTGTATCTTTAGGGTCTCCTTTAGATAGGATCATGTTTTGTATAATGTCTCGTTCGGTTACTATTCCAACGACTATTCCATTGTTTTTTACGACTAAACTACCGACGTTATGTTCAGAGTATTCTTTGCATGCTTCAAGTACTGATTCATCACTATCAATTGTTAAAATATCTTTAGTCATAATTTCTTGAACTTGTATCTTTCATCCACCTCTTTCAACTTTTTTAAGATTTGATTAGATAATGTTCTCTATGGTTTTAACGTTTTTTGTCAAAGGTTGATAAAAAGTTTTTTAAACTACCATCAGTTAACTATTGTTAATATAAAATAGCTTTTTATGCAATCTCTACATATCGAAACATGGAAGGAGGCTAATAAATGAAAAACAAATTTATAAAAATATTCTGTCTTATAACGGCAGCATTTTTCTTGGTATCTACAAACGCTGGTGCAGTTCAAACAACCTATATTATAAAAAAAGAAACATCCTCAAGTGTAGAACAGAATATAGAAACTACACAAGCCGAAATGATGACAAACTCTGAAAACGATGTAGACTTAGACCCACTAGTAGATCTATCAATTACCGTTGAAATAAATAAAATAAGAGCATTTGATAAAATAGACTTCTTATCAAACCCAGATTTTTATGTAAAAATAATAGTAAACGAACAAGAATTCAAAAGCAAAGTATGGAAAAACACCAAATATATAGAAGATGCAAATTGGAGCATAACTGCTGATGTCCCTGATGATAAAGAATTTGTAAATATCACAATCCAACTATGGGATGAAGATCCTTTTTTCGATAAAAAATGTGACATAAGTGGAAATACTCAACATACACCTCTAAGTAAAGATGTGAATCTATATTATAGCTTAAAAACAGGGCATTGGATGGGTGACGATCAGATAGAGAATGAAACTCCTAAATACGATGTTAGCGGCTATGGTCGATTAAATGGTTGTGATGACAACTCCTTCGATAAAAACGAGAGAGACTGTGGACTCTGGTTCGACATTTATCAGAATGACGCCGATGGAGATGGGATACCATACTGGGCTGAAAAAAATATACATAACACAAGCCCTACTGAAGATAATACAGGTCAAGACCATGATAATGATGGCGTACCAATAGAATGGGAACATAAATGGGGTCATAGATTTCATCCATGGACACGTCAACATATATGGATATACAATTCCTCTAAATGGGAAGACCATGAAAACATGGATCCCGATAACGATGGCTTACAGAACACTGAAGAATACCTTATGTCTGAATTTGGTACGGATCCGTTTAGAAGAGATATTTTTCTTGAAATCGATGAAATGGAAACAGGGCCAAATGGAGAAGGAAAACTTGTACCATCTCTATATAGAAATCTGTTGATAAATGGATATAACAAAAACAATGTTGTCATACATGTTGATGATCATAATGAAGACAAAATGAAAGAAGGGCAGTTAATACCCTTTCAATCAAATGTTTCACAAAACTCCGATGGCATCTATGATCTATATCACAAGTACTTTCTAAATAATGGTTCTGATCTTTGGAAAGAAGATATCTATCACTATGGACTTTTACTGTATACCTATGAAGGATGTGGGGAAGCTGCGGGTTGTCTTGTACCGATGACACATGATGAGCAGACCTTCCATTTAAATAGTTTCCAAATTTCTAAGGGAACTTTAGATATCCGTCCTATTTCAAACCCATTTGGGTTTATATTCCACGGATCATTTACATTACAAGGAGCATTCAATAAGGAATATAGGAGGGCCTTTATTTTTGCTTCAGTCATTATGCATGAAATGGGTCACACCCTTGGATTATTTGGCTCCAACATACTAGGAGTTGACATTGGCCCTCTTAATATGGATGGAAATAGAGGAGATAGAATCACTCTCATAGACCACCTGCTTTGGTGGACCTTGTATGGCTCTTATAAAAGCTGTATGAGCTATGGTTATGTCTATTCAATGATTGATTATTCACATGGATGGAACGGTTTGAATGATCATGACGACTGGTCTAACCTTGATTTAAAACAGTTTGAACAAGAATATAGCATCTAAAAAAACCATTTTTCTTTTTTTTCGAAAATTTTAAAGTTTTTTATAGTTTAACCACGTTTTGTTGTTGAGACAAAAATGTTGGTGGACAGAGAAGAGGCTTTTAAGCTGCTGAAAAGATATCTTAAAGATGAGTCTAACATCCGTTTTTCTTTTGCTGTAGAAGCAGTTATGCGTACCATAGCTAAAAGACTTAATCAAAACCAGGATCTCTGGGGTATAACGGGTTTACTTCATAACATTGATTATGAATATACAAGTGGAGAACCTGAAAAAAAGGGTATTCTCTCTGCTCAAATAGTGGAGGGTTTGTTGCCTGAGAAAGGTGTTAATGCCATCCAGGCGAACAACTATATCTATACTGATCAAATACCTACTACTTCTTTAGATAAAGGTTTAATCGCTGTCTCTACAGCGGTAGGTTTTATCAGGGAAATCGTTAGAAATACCTCTTCTAAAGACCTTAAACAGGTGGATTTAGATCTTGTTCTAAATAAATTTAATGATGCATCTTTTGCCCCTAAATTCAAACGTAGTAGGATGGAACTCTGTGAAGATTTTGATATGGATTTAAACACTTTTTTATCTCTGACTCTGAAGAGATTAAAAAAGGGTATGGTTAAAAGAAATTGAGAAAAAATCGTTTGGTTTTTATAGAAAGTTATTTAACCTGAGTCGAATTTTATATTAAATAAAAAAATCTGTGGTTTTATCTGTGAACAAAGAAAAAGATTCTGGAGGATATATCAGGCTTAGATTGCCAGATAGAGATAAAAATGAGATGTTTGGTATAGCTGAACGATTGATGGGTGGTTCCCGTATAAAAGTGGTATGTGAAGATGATAAAACTCGATTAGCTCGCATACCTGGCAGGATAAAACGAAAACTACGTATCCGAGCAGGTGACCTCGTAATAGTTAAACCATGGGATATACAGCAGGATGATAAAGCAGATATCGTATACAGATACCGTAGGACGCAGGCCATAGTTTTAAGTAAGAGAAATATACTTCCCAAAGAATTAGATGTCTTCTAGAGATAACGATTTTTTAGACGAGAAAATACTTAAGAAACTTGATAGACAAGTTCAAAGAATTAGTGATAGAGCAGGTTTTGACAGGAAGACAGAAGCCGAAGTTTTTGACAAACCCACTCTTCATACATTGGAGAAAATGATTTCTGATAGGATAATTGATATCGTTGATTTCCCTATTTCTACTGGTAAAGAAGGAAATATTTTTAGAGCTGTAACACCTGATGATGAATTTTTAGCGGTTAAAATATATAGAGTTTCCACTTCTACTTTTAAACATATCTCCAAATATATAGTAGGTGACCCTCGATTTGAGGAGTTACATCAGAATAGAAGAAACCTGGTTTATGCTTGGACTCAAAAAGAATTTAAAAATCTTCAACTACTCGATAAAGCCGGTGTTTTAGCTCCCAAACCAATTAAATCTTTAAACAATGTGTTACTAATGGAATATATTGGTACCAAAGAGAGACCTGCTCCTTTGTTAAAAGAGATCAAAATCAATAACCCCTCTGAAATTTTTGAGGAAATAGTAAACTATATGGCTTTAATGTATCAAGAAATTAATCTTGTACATGCTGATTTAAGCCCTTTTAACATTCTAATGCATAATGACAAACCATACCTTATTGATTTAGGGCAGGCGGTTATGTTAGATCATTTTAACTCAGATGAATTTTTACGGAGAGATATCCATAACATTGTGAGTTATTTTAAAAAATATAATATTAAAAAAGATGAAGATAAGATTTATAAGCAAGTTATATGTAAATAGGAGAAACAACGTCTTATGAAATACGTTAGAATCCCTAAAGACCGAATCGGAGTTTTAATTGGACAAAACGGAGAAACCAAAGAAAAAATAGAAGAAAAATCTGGTGTAGAGTTGGATATAGACTCCAAAGAAGGCGATGTTTCGATAGATACACATCAAACTGAAGATCCATTGATGTCGTTAAAAGCAAAAAACATAGTTAAAGCGATAGGTAGAGGTTTTTCCCCTAGAAAGGCATTGAAACTTCTTAGCGACGACATGGATTTGTTTATTTTTGATTTACAAGATTACGTCGGGAAGAAAAAGAACCATCTACGTAGAGTCAAAGGTAGAGTTATAGGTAAAAAAGGTAAAACCAAACGTATATTAGAAGAATTAACAGGATCAGATATATCGATTTATGGCCATACAGTTTCAGTTATCTCAGATATAGCTAGTATGGACATCACCAAAAAAGCTCTTGATATGCTGTTGAGTGGAAGTAAACATGCAACAGTGTATAACTTCGTTGAAACCGAGATGAAAGAGTTTCGTATCCGACAACGCTCTGGTTTTTAAAAAAAATAAATGATTTTCGGGTTAATCTTTTAATATGATGTTGTATTCTGTGTTGCATGATTGTTTATGCCGCCTTAGCTCAGTTGGTGGAGCACTCGGCTGTTAACCGGGCGGTCGCCGGTTCAAATCCGGCAGGCGGCGTCACTATACAATTTTTGTATTGAAATGCTACTTTTTACAAAACTTTTTATTTTTCTTTGAAACTTAAAAGTTTAGCGTTTATCGCGACGATTATCGTACTAGCAGACATCAAAGCTGCGCCAACAGCTGGTGAAATCAGAATACCTTGATGATATAATACGCCTGCTGCTAAAGGAATAGCTATAGCGTTGTAGCCAGTCGCCCAAAACAGATTTTGAACCATTTTTTTATATGTCGCCCTTCCGAAAAAAATCAACGATTTAACATCTTCAGGATTACTCTCAACAAGTATAATATCAGCTGTTTCAGCAGCAATATCTGTTCCGCTTCCAACCGCTATTCCTACATCAGCCTGCGCTAGAGCAGGTGCATCGTTAACACCATCACCAGTCATAGCTACAAACTCGTTTTCAGATTGTAATCGCTTAATCTTTTCTTGTTTTTCATCAGGTACCACTTCGGCAAAGAAACCATCTAAATTTAGTTGTTTAGAAACTTTCTCCGCTATTTTTTTATGATCTCCTGTAAGCATCCAACATTTTATACCTGCCTCCTTTAGTTTTTTTACAGCAGAAAAAGACTCGTCTCTAATTTCATCGGACAAAGAGATAGAACCTATGAGGTTATTTTCATAAAACACAAAAACCGTTGTGTTTTCATCCCTTATACTTAGTTTATCTGGGATATCAATATTTTTCTCTTTCAGAAAACCTGGGCTCACAATTTTAGCTTCTTTCTCTTTGATTTTACCTTTAACACCTTTTCCTGTAATATTTTCAAAATCAGAGATATCTGATAACTCAACGTTTAACTCCTCTGCTTTATCTAATATACCTTTTGCGATAGGGTGTTCGGATTCTTTTTCGAGGGAAGCCGCTATCTTAATAATTTCTTTATCATCAAATTCTTCATTGATAGTTTTCACAGAGGAAACAGCAAATGTTCCTTTAGTTAGAGTACCTGTTTTGTCAAATACCACAGTTGAAATATTTCTAGAGTTTTCAAAAGCAGTTCTATTCCGTATTAATAAACCATTTTTTGCAGAAAGAGAGGTTGAGACAGCTACAACGAGAGGGATAGCTAAGCCTAATGCATGTGGACAGGTTATCACCATTACTGTAGCCATGCGTTCAATTGAAAAAGCAATATTTTCTTCAAAAGTCATCCAGGCTAAAAACGTTATACCGCCGACAGATAAAGCAATTATAGTCAGCCAGAAAGCGGCTCTATCTGCAAGATGCTGGGTCTTAGATTTTGCTTCCTGAGCACTACTAACCAAGTCAATAACTTTGGAAAGATAAGAATCTTCGCCAATATTTTCAACTTTAATCTTCAAAGATCCATCTTGGTTGATTGAACCACCAATAACTTTACTATCCTTGTTTTTTTCAACAGGTTTTGATTCCCCGGTAAGCATTGATTCATTTACAAAACTAGAGCCTTCAACGACAACACCATCTGAAGGTATCTTCTCCCCAGGTTTAATCAAAATTATATCATTCTCAGTTAGTTCATCAACCTTGACATCTATAACATCATTGTTTTTGACAAGATGAGCTTCGTCAGGCATCAACTGAGCAAGTTTTTCTAAAGCTTTGGATGCACTCAATACTGATTTCATCTCCATCCAGTGACCAAACAACATTACGTCAATCAGAGTTGCTAACTCCCAGAAAAAAAATTTACCTGGTAAACCAAAGACCACGGCGCTGCTATAGAAATAGGCGACAGATATAGCAACCGCTATAAGAGTCATCATGCCGGGCTGTTTTTCTTTTAACTCATTAAAAAGACCTTTAAGAAACGGCCATCCGCCGTAAAGAAATACTAATGATGAAAAAACAAATAAAATATAATTGCTGCCTGTAAAAACTATTTCTAATCCTATGAAACCTTGGACGAGAGGCGACAGTAATAGTATTGGTATAGAAAGAAAAATTGAAATAATAAATCTTTTTTTGAAGTCTTCCATCATCATTTTATGATGATTTCCTTCCATGTTGGAATGTTTTGTTTCATTCATCTTTTTGTTTTCTCTAAGTTCAAAAAAAGATGCCTGTATTTAAAACTATGACTAAAAAAATGATTAGAAGTTGTTTTAAAATTTAACTAAAAAATTTTTATTGTACCTGTATGTCTATCCCTAGTTGGTTGGCCAATTCTTTGTATCTATTCCTTATAGTTACCTCTGTAACGTTGGCGATTTCTGCGATTTCTTTCTGTGTTTTTTTCTCACCAGTTAAAACAGATGAAATGTATATGGCTGCTGCAGCTAAACTGATAGGTCCTTTTCCACTAATTAACTCTTTTTCTTTTGCTTTTTTCAATATTTTTCGGGCTTTTTGTTTTGTTTCTCCATTCAGGTTAAGCATGTTTCCGAATCTTTTAAGGTAGTCTAATGGAGAGGTAGGTTTTAGTTTCAGTTTTAACTTTCTACTGATGAATCTGTAGTTTCGCCCTATTTCTTTTTTGGAAATCTCTGTTTTTTTACTTATTTCATCTAGTGTTCTGGGTAGATCACATTGTCGACATGCAGCATATAGTGTAGCTGCTACCATCCCTTCGATACTTCTACCTCTTATTAGATTCTCTGTTACTGCTTTTCTGTATAGTTTTGCTGCAGTTTCTCTTATATTTCTTGGTACGGATAATGCAGATGCTAGTCGGTCTAGTTCTCTTAGAGCTTGGATAAGGTTTCTTTCTCTGTATCTGCTGGTTCTGAGTCTTCTCTGCCATTTTCTTAGACGGTAGAGTTGTGCTCTAGTTTTTGAAGGTATTTTTCTGCCAGAGTAGTCGCGGTTTTTCCAGTCTATAGTAGTTGTTAGTCCTTTGTCGTGTAGTAACGGTGTGGTTGGTCTTCCGGTTCTTGCTTTTTTTTCGTGGTCTTCCTGTGTGAATTCTCTCCATTCTGGACTGTAATCTATTAAATCGTCTTCCATGACTAGTCCGCAGTCTCCGCATACTATTTCTGCGTGGTATTGATCTTTGTTTATGTTTTTGCTTTCACAATTTGGGCATTTTTCAATTTCTTCTACTGGATTTGGATTTCTATTTTTCATAATCTCCTCAATTTTTAACGTTTTCCGTTACACTATCTATGATGAGGAGTATTTAAATGTTTTCCATTAAACGTTAAACGATAAATATTATTAAACTTGACTTCTATTCATATTACCAAAAATGTGTATAAACAAGAACATAATTGAAATAGAAGGACAACGAGGCATCCTACAGATAATATTAACACTCCATGAAAACGGAGAAACCGTATCTGGAGAACTCTACAACAACTCACCCAAAATTAAAATAAGTAACAACACCACTGCAAAAAGAGCAATCAAAATACTACAAAAACATAATCTAGTAAAAAAACGCATCTCAAACAAAAACAGAGCTATATACTACAAACTGACACATAAAGGAGAAGAAATCGCAGAGTGTATCCATACAATGGAGAAAATACTCAAAGAACTATAAACACCTCACAAAAAAAAAATGAATAAAAAAAGGAGGACAAGAACATAACCAAAGAAATATCCGCTGGAGCGGTGATATTTAACAACAATAAATATCTTCTGCTGAAATACAGCCTCGGTCACTGGGGTTTCGTCAAAGGTAAAATAGAAAAAAATGAAACACCACAACAAACTTTTTTAAGAGAAGCAGAAGAAGAAACAAATATCAAAAAAGAAAACCTGAAAATAATCAAAAATTTCAAAGAAAAAATAAACTACTACTACAAAAGAAAACAAGAAACCATCTACAAAGAAGTAATATATTTTTTAGCAAAAAGTTCAACTAACGAAGTAACACTTTCTCATGAACATATAGATTATAAATGGATGGAATATGCCCCCGCTATAGAACAACTAACTTTTGAAAACACTAAAAATGTATTAAGAAAAGCACATAAACTTTTGAAAAAATAGTATATACGACTTTATAAGCTGACAGCTCAGCTTCATATAAGATTAAAGCACAACCTCAGGATAAGTCAGATACTCTTGTTTTTTCTATAAAAAAAAGATTTACATCAAATAATTTATAAAGGATACCGTTTTCTTAACTAATACAAGAGTGGGGGATTTTATTATATGCCTGAGTTACCAGATGTAGAAGTATTCAAAAAATATTTAGATTCCACTAGTTTACAAAAAAATATTGAAAAAGTAGAAGTAGAAAACCCTAAAATTTTAGAAGATATTACAGTAGAAGAATTAAAAAATAAAATAGAAGGAAAAAAGTTTAAAAAATCCCGACGCCACGGCAAATATCTTTTTGTAGAGATAAACGACAATAATTGGTTGATACTTCATTTTGGTATGACCGGAGAACTAAAGTTTTATAAAGAAAAATCGGAACAACCAGATCATGCCCGCATAATATTTCATTTTGACAATGGATACAGATTGGCTTTTGACTGTCAACGACTTTTAGGTATAGTTAGTCTAACAGATAGCGTAGATGACTTTATAGAAAAAAAACAGCTTGGTGTTGATGCTTTGGATATAAACCAGAAAGATTTCCTTGAACTGCTAAACAACAGAAGAGGAACTATAAAATCTGCGTTGATGAACCAAAAAATCGTGGCAGGAGTCGGAAATATATATTCAGATGAAATTCTTTTCCAAACTGATTTACATCCAAAATCAAAAGTAAAAAACATTGATGAAAAAACATTGAGTAAAATATATTCTAGTATGAAAGAAGTAATGAAAGTAGCCATTGATAATAATGTCAACCCTGAGGAATTCCCAGAAAATTATTTACTGCTGTATAGAGATGTAGGCAACAAATGTCCAAAAGATGATGGTGAAATCCAGAGGGTCAAAGTATCCGGTAGATCAGCTTATTACTGCCCGAAACATCAAAAGAAAATCTAAATATGTAAAACAAAAAAAAGATTTATTCATATATCGTGTTAAATAGACGTTCAACGTCTTCCTTTCTACATAGTTCTGTTCCAGGTGTCATAACAGCAGCTGCCCCTGCTGCAACCCCATAGTAAACAGATTCTTCTAATGATATCCCTTCAGATAGTTTAAAAGTAATACCAGCTACCATGCTATCTCCAGCTCCCACCCTACTATCAATAGGCGTTATAGGGGAACAAATATGTTTATATCCGTCCTCAGAATCAATCAGCAAAACTCCAGCTGGACCAAGAGAAATAATAACTACTTGACTTTGACCACTATTCACAATTTTTTTAGCATGTTTTTCAATCTGCGCTTCATCTTTCAGCGGTTCACCCATTAGATGGGTAAACTCTCGCAGATTAGGTTTTATTAAAAAAACTCCTTCCTCTAAGGCATATTGTAGAGGTTGTCCAGATGAGTCAAGTATAAGTTTACAGTTTTTTTCTTTGCTAACCTCTGCTAACTTTTTATAGAACTCCTTAGGTACACCAGGCGGTAAGCTACCGCTCGCCACCAAAAAATCGGGTGAGGGATCAAGATTCAAAATTATGTCTAGACATCCATGCCATTCCTCTTCGGTAAGCTTGGAACCAGGCATATTAAAACGAAACTGTCTACCCGTTTCGCTTTCGATTATACTAACATTTATACGAGTACGACTATCCACAGCTATAGGCTGATGACAGATATTTTCTTCATCAAGAAGATTCTTCAAAATTTCACCGGTATCGCCACCAGCAGGATAAAAAGCCTTTAAATCACCACCCAGTTTTTTCAAAACACGAGAAATATTGATTCCGCCTCCACCGGGATTGAAAGTTGGTTTTTCACAACGAAGTTTCTCTTCACCAGAAACAATATTTGTTTTTGAATTCATATCCACAGCGGGATTCATAGTTAAAGTTACAACATTTTTCATTATATCTCCTCAAAAAACCAAAAAAGGTTTAATATCATTTTTTAAATTCTTTAAAAACAACTTTTTTCCAACCAGCAGGTCCAACACCACCTGCTTTTTTATATTTATCTGAGGCATATCCCTCTTTTTTTCTCTCAACTAAATAACCTTCATCAACAGCATCAAGCATACTAAAATCATTATAAGAGTCTCCTATTCCTATAGTGTAAATTTCGCCATATTTCTTTTTATACAAATCAGATAGAATATCAACTGCTTGTCCTTTATCGTTTCCACCAGTTAGATGATAATATCTTCCACCTGAAGTAAAATGTAACTCCATATCTTTTATTTCGTCAAGAATATCTTTTTTTTCGTCTTCACCTAAAATTCTAAAAGGTATATCATACTCTCTTTTACGAGCTAATTCTGCCTGTTTTTCATCTAATCCTAAATCTTCAACAATCTCAGAGACATCCATATCAATAAGACTTTTAATTCTATATTCAGATTTTAAAACTTTGATAGCTTTTAACAACTCCTCGTATTTACATCCCAGTTCAACAACTAAAAGATCTCTTTCTTCTCTATCGAAATTAAACTGGAAATCAAAATAATTTTTAGGTATAAATATACCTCCACCGTTTTCAGAGATAAAAGGATGGCGATTACCTATTTTTTTTCTCCAAAAATTGATTTCAGCTCTGGTTTTACTAGTGCACATAACCCATGGAATTTTTTCTTTTCTCAAAAAATCTATAGCATAACTTGCTTCCTCATAAGAATATGTATCATGATCCAGCAATGTTCCATCTAAATCAGTAAATATCAAAGGTTGAACCAATACTACACCTCCACATTTATTAGGTTAGAATAAAACTTTATAGTTAAGATTTTTCCATTCACCCATAAAAAAAGTTAGTAAAAAAACGTTTTTTACTTTTTCCTCTTTGCAAATATGAAAATATTTTAGATGTCAACAATAAATCTATTATGCCGAATAGTAGAACACCTAGAAGATTACTCAGCATAGCGGTTTTGTTATAATCCATATTCTCAGCACACCTATTATGATTGATATTTTTCCAAAAGTATACTTTTAAACATTTATTGTACATATCTTATCTGTATAGAGAAAAACAACTAAATATCGTGATTCTATAAATACTGCCGGTATGTCAGAAAAAAATAACGACAAAAAAGACAAAAAATCATTACCTTACAATGTGGAAGATGCTTTGAAAGTCGCGGATGACATAATAAATCTGGGGAATGAAAAAAAGTATAATATTGGTGCCTTTGTACATGGAATGGTTTTTGCTTTAGAATATGCACAGCATACCTATAAAATACCTCAGCAACAAATAGCAAATATTAGAAGAGGATGTAAAAAATATTTCAAAGAAATAGATGGACAAAAGCAGGGGGAGCAAGAAAAATAAAACTTTTTAATTTTCTATCTATGTGCAGGTGTCCCTGCATGCACAAATTATATAAAACTTCAAACTATTTTTGTTTAAAGAATGAACGGGATGTAGATCAGCTTGTATATCTTGCTGATTGATAGATAAAACCTGTTATACTTTGGGATTGGTGAAAATTAAGATGGGATGTGAAGTTGAAACTAAAGTAAAACTTGATTATATTCAAGATTTTGAAATGATGTTTGAACGAATGAATCTGAAGAGACCTAGGGAGGCAGCTGTTTATTATACAACTCTAATAGTTGACTGCCCTAAAGAATTCTCTGAGTTTTTGAATACAGCAAAAGAACTTGCTAATATAACCCGTAGACCACTCGAAACTGGACGAGCTTGCCTAATGAGAAATGGTTTAATAGCAAAAGTATTGTTTTCTAATGAAACAGATGAAGACTTCGGTAGAGAAAGCTACCTACCCGTCCATCCTCGAGCCATATGGGAAGACATTAAACACAATCTCAAGAAAGTGATAGCTGAAGAGACATATCATGCTATTGAAAAACGATTGAGGACATACGGTGAGTTTTATACAAGTAACTTCAAAAAATATGGTATCAAACTTAAGAGAAATGGAAATGTAACTCTGCAATATAGCGGCAAATGGATTCTTTATAATGCTTTACATAACCTATTAGAGAAAAACGATAAGCTTAAACTTCAGATTGGTGGAGAACGATTTTTCGATGAACCTTTCGTGAAATATTTCAAAAAATTTTTGGATTTAGATACAAAAATACAGCTTATTGTAGACGAAAAAGTAGATGAAAATCTTATAGATGATCTAAAACAACATTATGGAGATAACCTTGAGATACGGTTTTTCTCTGAAGATGTATCAGGCACTCTTAGAAACTATGTTTATGGAAAAGAAATAGCTGTAAACGGCATTAAGATTTTACCTGAAACTCATGATGAACCATCATATATAGGTACAGCGTATGTTGATCTAGATGACATAGAAGTTCTTGATGACAAATTTGAAAGCATGTGGAATCTTGCTAAACCTTTGAAAAAAATTAAAAAGGTAGCAAAATAACCTTCAATCACCTCTTTTTTTAATTTTTTATCTTTAAAGTACACAAGATTTTATATATAATGATTTTATATGAATATAAGTGTGATGTATTATGAGCAAAAAAAGAATTGTTTTTGCAGTTTTTGCAGCCTTGACGATGTTGGCAGCTACTGCTGTTGCTAAGCCAGTAAGAGAGAAAACGAGTACTGATTCATTAAAAAATAATATTGAAGATTTAAATAGTAAAATTACATCTGTGGGAGAGGAGATATCCTCTTTGGAAATGTTCCTCCTTGGCTTGGCGTTGGCTATATTGTGGCCAATTCTCGTTGTAATTTTCGTTGTTGTGGCTATTTTAACCGGTGAAAAACCTTGTATACCTCCATTGCCAATATAGAGTTAAGTTTGTAACTTCAAATAAAAATTTAAACGATTTTTTACTAAATTTAGAATTTCTTTTACTTGAATCTAATGGTTTCCAAGTTCATAGGTGCGGTTGTATTCATTTTGTATCTTTTGTGTACTGATGAAGAGAGATCTAAACATTTGGATTCTTCTCCGTGGCCAAAGATTACTTTTTCTGGTCGAGGTGAAGTATTATTGACATAGTTGAGAAGTTGTCCTCTATCGCTATGACCTGAGAAACCATCAACAGTTTCAACATTCATATTCATTTTGATGTTTACTACTTCTCCACCAGCTTTTAGTGGTATATCTGAACGTTCTCTCTGAACTTTTTTACCTATTGTTCCTTCTGCTTGATATCCTACAAAAGCGATAGTGTTCTTTTTGTCTTCAGCCCACTCTTTGAAATACTCCATAACTGGTCCACCGTTCATCATTCCGCTAGTTGCCAAAACAATACAAGGATCTGGATTATTGATTATTTTTTCTCGCATCTCATGGCTGTCTACTCTGTTAAAAATATCTGAAATCAGAGGGTTTTCTCCTTTCTGGAATATCTTGTTTCTAAGTTGATTGTTTAAATATTCAGGGTAAGCGGTATGTATCGCTGTGGCTTCCCATATCATTCCATCTAAATAGACGTTAGCCTTAGGTATTTTTTTTCTTTTCATCAGATTTTCCAATACGATCATTACTTCTTGACTACGACCTACAGCGAAAACTGGAATCAAAACTTTTCCTTTTCTTTTTAGAGTAGTTTTTACGATATCTCTTAGTTTTTCTGTTGCTTCTTTTCTACTTGGCTGAAAATCGTTTTTACCTCCATATGTGGACTCCATAAATAATGCTTCAAGACGTGGAAAACGGTTTACAGCGGGGTTAAAAAGCCATGTACGCTCATATTTAATGTCTCCACTAAATGCAATGTTATACATTCCTTCACCTATATGTAGATGAGCTATAGATGAACCAAGTATGTGTCCCGCGTTGTGTAAAGTCAGACGGACATCAGGTGTTATATCGGTAGTATCTCCATAGTCTAACACTATGCAATGTTTAATTACTTCTCTGATGTGTTCAGCTGAATAAGGCACCTTACGAGCGTCAGCAGCAGCTACCTTCAGATAATCCATCTGCAGTAGAGTCATCATGTCTCTGGTGGCAGGTGTACAATAAACAGGGCCATCATAGCCATATTTATAGAGTAAAGGAAGAAGGCCGGAGTGATCAAGGTGGGCATGTGTTATAATTACTGCATCAAAATTTTCTATAGGTAGAACTTCAGGTAAATGAAGATATGGAGTTCCGTTATCTGAGGAGACGTCTACACCACAATCAATCATTATTTTGCTATCTTGGGTATGAAACATACTGCAGGATCGACCAACCTGTCGGAATCCTCCAAGGGCAGTAACTCGAATAAATTTTTCTCCTTCTGACATTCCTCTATGAAGTCGTCTACCTACTTTCCGTAATATCTCTGTTCGTTCATCGCTCATAGATCGAAGGTATTCTCTTATTTCCTTCACTGTTTTTGATTGAATAGGGGGTGTACGTACTATTTTTGGAGACCAGTTGATCTCTTTTCGTATATCGTTTAGCAGTTTTCCTTGTTTACCTATGGCTATCCCTGGTTTTTTTGCTTCAACGGTTACTTCTCCTACTTCTGGAAGGAAATAAATATTGGTGATTTCTGCTTCATCTGGAACAATCTTCTTTATCTTTTTTTCAGCAGTATCAGTATTTGTTATAACAGAAGGAGCTGGCCGTACAGCAATACGTTTCTGTAGCATTTTAGCAAGTTGTTTAACCAAATCACTTTTTTTAGCAAATTTATCAGGAGTTTTAGTATATATAACCAGTAAAGCTCCTTCGAATTCTACATCGGAGACGTCAATACTGGGTGGAATAATACTCCTGACTTTTCCTTTGATTTCACGTAAAACGTCTTCTACAGTCATAGTTTATGTTTCCACCAAATAGTTTTCTTATCTTAAGATTAAAATAACAATTTTAAACTGTGTTTAGAAATAAATATTAAACTAAGATATTCTTTCTCTTGTCTTTATTTTTCTAGATATAAATAAATAATTTTGGATTAGATTGTTGAAATTTAGTTATTGATTATTTTTGTTTTTAAGTTTCTCCATAAGTTCCTTTATCTTTTCTTCAGGAACTTCATTGAAACCGTCTTCATCAAGAATTGCTACATCTATCATACCGCCAGATGCAGAATCACGGTTTTTTGCAGTGGTGATTGCTCTTACAGCAAGCTCTATTCCTTCTTCGCTGCTGAGATCTTCATGATAGCTGTCTTCAAGAAAACCTAATACAAAAGGTGAACCTGAACCAGCTGAAGTATATTTATCAGGTATAGCTCCTCCAGCAGCATCTAAAGAATATACATATCCACCTGATTCGTCGTAACCTCCTAAGAGTAGCTGAACGAAGTAAGGGAAAAATTTACTTTGATTCAAAATGTTAGACATAAGTGTAGCTGCACTTTTAACCGGCATTCTCATATTACGTTTCAAACGATAAAGATTTGCTTCAGCGTTAAGATATCGGGCAAGAGTCTGTAGATCTCCTACTAAACCTGCAGTAGCAAGCGCAAGATGCCTATCTATCTTATAGAGCTTCTTCGTTTTTTTATGAGCGATTAGATTTCCCATAGTAGCTCTTTTCTCTGTAGCAATTACTACACAGTCTTTACAGACCATACCTAAGGTAGTTGTACCTGTTTTCTTTTTTTTCTCTAACTCTTCTTTCATAAATAACTCCTCAAAATCAGTAAAAACACAAGCAAACCAATCTTACAACCTTTATAAATAGTTTGCGCAATATATTCATCAATTATCAAACAATTTAATAAACTTTTTACTATTTTTTACTCCTGAAACATCTGAGCTACTTTTTCTACCTGGTCTTTATGAGCCAAGATAGTTACTCTGTCACCAGAGTACAACTCTACATCGTCTGTAGGGATAATAAACTTGTGGTCTCTCTCAACTGCTACTATCAAGCTCTTCTTTGGTAGACCAATTTTTCTTATTATCTTTCCAGATAACTTGGAATTTTGAGCTACAGGGACTCTAAAAATCTCTGCATGTTCACCAACATTCATGTATTCCTCAACATTAGGATGCTTTATAGACTTGAATAGATGTTCAGCCATAACTACATCAGGACTTTTCACCATCTTTACTCCTTTCTCCATATACATAGGTTTACTTTCATCCTGATTAACCACTGACACCAGGTGTCTAACACCTTTGTTTTTAGATAAAGAACAAACCATCAAATTGATAGCATCATCATCAGTGGCGGTAACGATTACATCCGCCTTTTCGACTTCGGCTTCCTCCAACGTTTCTTCCTGTGTAGCATCCGCGTTGATCGCTACAACGTCATATTTTCTGGCGACCTCTTCGCAACGTTCTTGGTCCTTATCTACGACTATAATGTTATGATTCCCATCTTTAAGAACCATTTCTGTTAATCTTTTTCCAATACCGCCAGCACCTACTATTACGACATACATGATGTTCGTTTCCTCAAATCTTTTCTATTTTTTAAATTCTTGTCTATTTTGCATGGTAAATTTATGCCCGTTATTAAAACTTTTGCGCAATTTAACTATAAATTATTATAAAATTTTACTTGTAAGGTTACAACATTAAATAAAAAAGTGTAGATGTTAATAGAAAGTAGAATAATTTCAAAAGCAGTTCTAAAAGAATGTCTATTTGAACCACGATACCTTCTTTGATGAGCAGATCAATTATCGCAATTTTTTTTAAATTAATCATTTTTTATATAATAATATTTTGACATAAATTTTTGAGGATAAAACTGTAAATTATTCATAATATCTAAATTATAAATTTTTTGTAAAAATATTAAAATTTCTAAAAATTGGAAAATGTATGTATTGTATAACTTGGAAAAATTGTTTTTATTTTAATCCATATATTAATATTGCATTTAGTTTTTTATCAATAGTTTATTAGCTATAAATTTGAAGGAGTATTCTTTGTTATAATATTTTTATAATAAAAGCTATAAATAATTGATATAGTTTGTTAGTGATACTCTACAAATTGGCAAATACGTATAGGATTTTTTCTATAGTTTCCGTTCATTTTTTAATAAGTAAAATTTTGATTATATCTTTTTTATAGTTATAGATTTAGATTGAGGTAATGATGTTGTGGAAGTATTTTTTAAATTTTTTGATGAATGTGAATTTGAGATTTTGAGTCGAAATTGAAATATTGGTAATTTAACATCAAATATATTCAAAATAAATCTAATTAAGCAAATAACTTAATTTTTAGCGTGTCAGACTAAACAATATATTTCGTGCTATGTTTTGTCAATACAATATTGATAAATAGTATCTATCTTGATAATAGTTAACTTGGAACTATTTTTTTCTAAAAAATCAAAAGAAAATGGCACATTCAACAATTTTTCTGCTAAAAAATTGCTATTTTTCTCTCAAAAAACGAAGAAATATTGCATATAATAATACGTTATTATTGTTACTGTCCAGAAGGAAAGAGGCAGTTATTCTTATAACAATAACAACTAAATCATCAATCAAAATAGAAACTAAAAACCGACTAAGAAACACTCAAAAAATACATTCATTCCTCCCTTTCAGTTACCTTTGGTCTACCGAAAGTAACCCAAATACGGCTATTTCGGCAGTTTTTTGGCCGGGGATCCACCACGATTTTTAATAATTTCCTGAATCTCGTTAAATTCCTGCTCGGAAATTATTTTTTCGTGTTCACCTTTATTCAAATAATCTTCCCAATGTAGGTATCCACAGTATACTGGATTCTTCAAAATGCTTGAAATGGTCTTTTTGGCCCAAAAACCCCCTCTTTTCGTTGGAACTTTGGTATTATTAAGCGTTTTTGCTATTTCACCAAGACTTTTACCCCATTCATACCAGGAATAAATGTTTTCTACAACTTCAGCTTCGTCATCGTTTTTAACTAATTCTCCATCTTCATAATCATATCCGTATGGTATGTTAAAACCTAACATACCGCCGTTGGTTCTCGCTTTTTGTTCCATTCCGTCATATACACGTTCTCCGATTTGTTCCGATTCAAGCTGAGCGATCCTTTGTATTATATCCATAACGAAACGACCCATTGCTGTTGAAGTATCTAATGATTCGGTCATTGAGACGAATTCTTTGTCGTTTTCTTTTAGCTCTTCCATCATCAACATAAAGTTTTTTGAGTTTCTATGAATTCGGTCCATTTTGATTACTAGAAGTGTATCCCATTCGTCTATTTCCTCTAACATTTTTTTGTATGCTGGGCGGCGTGTGTTTCTTCCTGAGTATCCATCGTCGACGTATTCTTTTTCTACTTTCCAGTCTCTTGCTTTACAGTAGGATTTTAGTTTTTCTAGTTGTGCTTCTAAAGAAAAACCCTCTTTTGCTTGATCCTCTGTAGAGACCCTTGTATATATAGCTACTTTTGGTGTGTCCTCATCCATCCTTGTATTCATAATTTTTTGATGGGTTATAATATTATCGAGTGCTAAATATTGTCTAACAATCACTGTTTTCTATCGATTAAACCCAATATTTAACTAATTTAACTTTATAAATTAACAGCAATTACTAATA